>DASTAF010000349.1:0-2457 GCA_035713005.1 Acetobacteraceae bacterium | reverse complement strand
GAATATGGGGCCGATCTCCTGGCCATGGGCGCCTATTCGCATTCCCGCCTGCGCCAGCTGATCCTGGGCGGGGTGACCCGCCATATCCTGGAGCACGCCACCCTGCCCGTCCTGATGAATCGTTGACGCGCCTCATGTTCGGCGTCGATGACGAGGCGACCGCGCTCGCGGTGCGCGCCTATGTGAAGCTGATGCGCGCCGGCCATGCGGTGCTCGCCCGCACGGCGGGGCGGCTGCAGGCCGAGGGACTGACCCATACGCAGCTCGGCGTGCTGGAGGCGCTGCTGCATCTCGGCCCCCTCACCCAGCGCGACCTCACCCGCAAGCTGCTGACCAGCCCCGGCAACCTGACCGACGTGATCGACAAGCTCGCCCGGCGCGGCCTGGTGGAGCGGCGGACCTGTCCTGAGGACCGGCGCAGCGTGCGCGTGGTGCTGACCGAGGCCGGCCACGGCTTCATCGCGCGCATCTTTCCCGATCATGCGCGCGACATCGCCGCCGCCATGGGCAATCTGGACGAGGCCGATCTCGTCCGGCTCGACTCGCTGCTGAAGCGGCTCGGCGCCCCCTTGACTCCGGCTTCCGGCGAACCAGATAACCGTTCGACATCGAACAATCTGGAAGAGCCATCATGATCGAGATCCGCCCCTTCGCCAGCATCGGTTCGTTCCGCAATGCCTGGCTCAACGCCCATCATCACTTCAGCTTCGGCTCCTATCACGACCCCTCCCGCATGGGCTGGGGCGCGCTCCGGGTCTGGAACGACGACGAGATTTCCCCGAACAGCGGCTTTGCCCCGCATTCGCATCAGAACATGGAGATCGTCACCTTCGTCCGTCAGGGCGCCGTCACCCATCAGGACGATCTGGGGAACGAAGGCGTGACCCGCGCCGGAGACGTGCAGGTGATGCATGCCGGCACGGGCATCACCCATGCCGAATACAACCGGGAAGCGGAGGCGACGCGGCTGTTCCAGATCTGGATTCTGCCGGACAAGGCGGGCGTGGCGCCCGGCTGGGGAACGCGGGAATTTCCGAAAACCGAGGGCGAGGGCTTTACGGTCATGGCCAGCGGCCACGAGGCGGATCAGCAGGCGGGCGCCCTGCCCCTTCATGCCGATGCCAGGGTGCTCGCCGCCCGCCTCGGCCCCGGCCAGCGCATCGCCTACGCCCCGGAGGAAGGGCGCGCGCTCTACATGGTGCCCGCCACCGGCGGCGTCACCGTGAACGGCAAGGCGGCGGCCGCGCGGGACGGGGTGGCCATCACCGGAGAGCGGGAGCTGCTGGTGGAAGCGGGGGATTCGCCCGCCGAACTCGTGCTGGTGGATGTGCGGGCATGAGGCCCGTTTCATCCTCCGGCGGAATGGGATAGTCATATTCCCGCGATATTGACTTGACTGTAGCGCCCGCGCCACCTCCTACACGTGGCTATCGATCATGCCGGTCGTGGCATGACCGCAATTGAAGGAATCGATCGGATGACCAACCCTGTTCCGCGTCGCCGGCAAGGCCGCATCACGGCGCTCTCGCTCGCCCTGCTCGCAGGCACCTCCCTGGGACTCGCCGCGCCGCAAGCCTATGCCGATCAGGCTCCGAACAGCGCCCCCTCGGCGGCCGCTCCCGTCTCCCGGAGCACCGAGGCCCAGGCGCTGAACGAAAGCGCCGCGGTGCAGAAGAACTTCAAGCCCCTGCCGAGCTTCGAGCCGCTGGTGAAGCTGGTTCGCCCGGCGGTGGTTTCCGTCACCGTGCATCTGAAGGTGCAGAACCAGGCGAGCCAGGACCAGGGCGAGCAAGGCCCGCCGGGCCTGCCCTTTCCGTTCCCCTTCCCCTTCCCGCATCCGCAGCAGCCGCAGGCGGTGGAGGCCAAGGGTTCCGGCTTCATCATCAACCCGAAGGGCTACATCGTCACCAACAACCATGTGGTGCGCCACGCGAAATCCGTGCAGGTCACGCTGTCGGACGGCGAGCGCCTGCCGGCGAAGATCATCGGCACCGACAAGGGGACCGATCTCGCCGTCATCAAGATCGACGCGAAGCATCCCCTGCCCTATCTCGAATTCGGCGACTCCTCCAAGGTGGAGCCGGGGCAATGGGTGATCGCGGTCGGCAACCCGTTCGGCCTCTCGCAGACGGTCACCACCGGCGTCGTCTCCGCCCTGGGCCGGGATATCGGCGATGGCGAGTATGACAGCTTCATCCAGATCGACGCGCCGATCAACGAGGGCAATTCCGGCGGCCCGCTCTTCAACCAGAAGGGCCAGGTGATCGGCGTCAACACCGCCATCCTCAGCCCCACCGGCGGCTCGGTCGGCATCGGCTTCTCCATCCCCTCGAACATGGTGAAATACGTCACCAGCGAGCTGATCAAGCAGGGCCACGTCACCCGCGGCTTCCTCGGCGTCTCGGCGCAGCTCATCACCCCGGAAATGGCCCAGGCCATGGGAATCCCGATGCATGA
>DASTAF010000348.1:0-3465 GCA_035713005.1 Acetobacteraceae bacterium | reverse complement strand
CCCAGGGAAAGGTGTACGATGCCAGTTATCCCGAGGCATTCGCGGCGCTGCACGGCTCCAGCCTGCCGCCCATCGGGTTCGGCCCGCTGAAATGGGCGGCGACGCTGGTTTCCTACCTGAGCGGCATTCCCGGCGGAATCTTCGCCCCTTCGCTGGCGGCCGGCGTGGGGTTCGGCTCTCTTCTGGTGCACGTCTTTCCGCAACTGCCGCTGAGCGCCATGGCGATGATCGGGATGGCGGGATATTTCTCGGGCGTGGTGCAGTCACCGCTGACCGCGACGATCATCGTGATCGAAATGACCAGCAATCCGGCGATGACGGTGCCGGTCGGGACGGCTGCCTTCCTCGGCACGGCGGCATCACGCCTGATCTGCCCGCAGCCCGTCTATCACGCGCTGTCGACGCAGTTTCTTCGCGTGGTGGAGCAGAATTCCGAAAGTGCGGCGCCTAGCCCGGTTGTGACTGTCCCATAGCGAGATATTTCTCGCGGCGCTTGCTCCTCAGGGCGGTGCCGTTCAGCGCCTTCAGAGGGGGCAGCGCCGCCGCGATCGCCTCACCCAGCGCCTCGACCGCCGCCTCCGGCGCCCGGTGCGCACCGCCAAGCGGCTCGGGCACGATCCGGTCGATGATGCCGAGGCGCTTGAGGTCCTGCGCGGTCAGTTTCATCGCCTCGGCCGCCTGGGCGGCCATGGCCTTGTCCTCCCATAATATCGCGGCGCAGCCTTCGGGAGAGATCACCGAGTACACCGCATGCTCCAGCATCAGCACCTGATCGGCCGCGCCGATGGCGATGGCGCCGCCCGAGCCGCCCTCGCCGATGACACTGGCGACGATCGGCACCGGCGCCGCAAGGCAGGCCTCGATCCCGCGCGCGATTGCCTCGGCCTGGCCGCGCGCCTCGGCATCGATGCCCGGATAGGCGCCGGAAGTGTCGATGAAGGTCAGCACGGGCAGGCCGAACCGGCCCGCCAGCTCGATCAGCCGCCGCGCCTTGCGGTAGCCTTCCGGGCGGGGCATGCCAAAATTATGCTTGAGGCGGGATTCCAGATCATCGCCCTTTTCGATGCCAATCGCCACCACCGGCTCGCCCTGGAACCGGCCAAGCCCGCCCAGGACCGCCGCATCCTCGGCGAAGGCGCGGTCGCCGCCCAGCGGAGTGAAGTCGGCGATCAGCCGGCCGATCACGGCGGTTGCCTTCGGCCGGTCCGGATACCGCGCGACCTGGGTCTTCTGCCACGGCGTCAGCTTGCCGTAGAGCGTGCGGATCTGCTTCTCCACCTTGTCCGTGAGCTGCGAGACCTCCTCGGCGATGTTGATCTCGCCGGGATCGGTCAGGCGGCGCAGCTCCTCTATCTTGTTTTCAAGCTCGGCGACCGGTTTTTCGAAGTCCAGGAAATGACGCATGGCCCGGCTTTAGCATAATATTCCCCGGCGACAATTATGTGTCGCTCCGGCTGTCCGGCCTGCCAAGGGCGAACAGGATGGCCCCTTCCGGCACCAGCGCGCCCTCGGGGTAATGGATTGCCTCGATCACCCCATCCTCCGGCGCCTCGATGGCGAGTTCCATCTTCATCGCCTCCATCACCGCCAGCCTCATCCCACGGGTGACGGCCTGGCCGGAGGAGACCAGTATCCGTGCGAGCCTGCCCGGCATCGGGGCGGCAAGAGCCGGATTGCCGTGCGATTCGCTCTTCGGCGGCGCCAGCCTGTCCATTACCGAGACATCGAGCGCCACTCCCCCGATCCACAGCGACAGGGTTTCGCCCATCCGGCGGAAGGGAATGACCATCCGCCGGTCATCGAGCACGAGGATCAACTCTCCAGGCGTCATCCGGGCTTCAGCCGCCGCGCGCATGGCTTCCCCGGTGATCGTGAAGCATGGCGGCGCGCCGTGTACCGCCAGTTCGGAGGAAATGCCCCCGCAGCCGAGCCTCACCATGATCGGAGCCGGGGGCAGGTTGAGCCGGAAGCCTTGCGCTTGCGCATGGGTCGCTGTTTCCTGGGCGGCGATGATCGCCGCCGCGACCAGCGCCGTTTCGCGCGCGGGCGCCGGCTGGGCCAGAGCTTCCGCATGGCGCGGAATGAAGCCGGTATCGAGATCGCCCGCCGCGAAGGCGGGGTGATGCGCGATCCTGGAGAGCAGCGGGATATTGGTGCGCAGGCCCAGAATGGCGGCATCATCGAGCGCGAGGCGCAGCTTTCGCACCGCATCGGCACGATCCTCGCCATGGACGATGAGCTTGCCGATCATCGGATCGTAATCCGTGCCGATGGCATCGCCCTGCCGCACGCCGGAGTCGATCCGCAGCCAGGGTGCTGAAGCCGGCATCCGCAGCAGCGCGATGTGCCCGGCCGCCGGCAGGAAATCCCGCGCCGGGTCCTCGGCATAGAGCCGTGCCTCGATGGCATGGCCTTGCGGCGCGGAAGGCGGCGAGGGAAGGGGCTCGCCCCGCGCCACCCTGATCTGCCATTCCACCAGATCGAGGCCGGTGACGAATTCCGTCACCGGATGTTCGACCTGCAGCCGCGTGTTCATCTCCATGAAGTAGAAGTGCCCGCCCTCGGCAAGGAATTCGACCGTTCCGGCGTTGACATAGCCGACGGCGCGGGCGGCGGCGCAGGCGGCATCCGCCAGGGCGGCGCGCATCGCGGCGGGCAGATCGGGGGCAGGGGCTTCCTCGATGATCTTCTGGTGCCGGCGCTGGATCGAGCAGTCGCGCTCGAACAAGGAGATCGTCCTGCCGTGACGGTCGGCGATGATCTGCACCTCGATATGGCGCGGGCGGGCGAGATATTTCTCGATCAGAACCCGGTCATCGCCGAAAGACGAGGCGGCCTCGCGCTGGGCGGCGGCCAGCGCCTCGGGGAAATCAGCCTCGCGCTCCACCACCCGCATCCCCTTGCCGCCGCCGCCGGCGGAAGCCTTGATCAGCACCGGAAGGCCGATCACCTTGGCTTCGGCGATGAGGCGGGCCAGAGACTGGTCCTCGCCATGATAGCCGGGCACCAGCGGCACGCCGGCTTCCGCCATGATCCGCTTGGCTTCCGCCTTCGACCCCATGGCGCGGATGGCGGCGGCGGGCGGGCCGATGAAGAGCAGGCCGGCGGCCAAACAGGCCTCGGCGAATTCGGCGTTTTCCGAGAGGAAGCCGTAGCCGGGATGCACCGCCTCCACACCGCTCAAGCGCGCCGCCGCGATGATGCGGCCGATGTTCAGATAGCTTTGGCGCGCCGGCGCCGGGCCGATCGGCACCGCCTCGTCGGCAAGCTCCACATGCAGCGCATCGCGATCCGCTTCGGAAAATATCGCGATGACGCGGATGCCCAGGCGCTTCGCCGTGCGGGCGATCCGGCAGGCGATCTCGCCCCGGTTGGCGATCAGCAGCGAGGCGATCACATGCGGAACACGCCGAAGCGCGTCTCCCCGATCGGCGCATTCGAGGCAGCGGAAAGCGCGAGGCCGAG
>DASTAF010000347.1:0-3086 GCA_035713005.1 Acetobacteraceae bacterium | reverse complement strand
ATTGTCGATCTTGCGGTAGCTCGCCGGGCGCACCGGATGGGCGAGGGGGCCGGCATCCTCCTTGAACTGCGAGGCGCGCAGCCGCCGCACGTCGCTGATCCGCTTCAGGCTCGGGCTGCCCTGGTCGGCGCCGAATTCCTGATCGCGGAACACGGTCAGCCCCTCTTTGAGCGAAAGCTGAAACCAGTCCCGGCAGGTGACGCGGTCGCCAGTCCAGTTGTGGAAATATTCATGGGCGATGACGCGCTCGATGCTCTCGTAATCCGCGTCGGTCGCGGTTTCCGGTCGGGCCAGAACGAGGGAGGTGTTGAAGATGTTGAGCCCCTTGTTCTCCATCGCCCCCATGTTGAAGTCGCTAACAGCGGCGATGTTGAAGATGTCGAGATCATATTCGAGGCCGAACACTTCCTCGTCCCAGCGCATCGACTTGATCACCGCCCGCATGGCATGATCGCATTTGTCCTCGTCGCCGCGGCGGACATAGATCCCCAAAGCGACGCGCCGGCCCGACATGGTGGTGAACGCATCCCGCACCGCGACCAGATCGCCCGCCACCAGGGCGAACAGATAGCACGGCTTCGGGTGCGGGTCCTCCCATTTCACCCAGTGCCTGCCGTCATCCCGCGCGCCCCGGTCCACCGGATTGCCGTTCGAGAGCAGCACCGGATAGCGCTGCGCATCGGCGATCAGGGTGGCGGTGAAGCGGGCCATCACGTCCGGCCGGTCCGGGAACAAAGTGATGCGGCGGAACCCCTCCGCCTCGCATTGGGTGAAGAAATCCCCGCGCGAGACATAGAGGCCGGAAAGCTCGGTATTGGCCGAGGGATCGATGATGACCTCGGTATCCAGCGTGAATTCGTCCGGCACATCGGCGATGGTCAGCCCGCGCGCGTCGAACTCGTAATCGGTGACCGGCTCCCCATCGAGCAGCACGGAATTGAGCGTCAGCTCCTCGCCATCGAGATGCAGCGGCGCCGTCGCATCGCCATGCACCGGGTTGCGGCGGAGGCCGAGGCTGGCCCGCACCCGCGTGGCGGTGAGGTCGAGATCGAAAATCAGGTCCACCGTATCGACCAGGAAGGCGGGCGGGCGGTAATCGGCCAGGCGAGCCTCGGCGGTTGGGGTGATCGGTGCTGGTCGTTCGGCGCCCATGATTCGTCCTTCCGTGTCTCGCCTGCTTTTCGCGCGGGCCATGGGTGATGCGCAAGCCTTGGCTTGGGCGCGAAGCGGGGCATATTGAGGTCATGGATCAATCGACCGCCGAATTCACCCTCACGTTGCACAGCGATATCGGCGCGGTGGATGCCGCCGAGTGGAACGCGCTGCCCGGCACCGGCAACCCCTTCGTGCGGCACGAATTCCTGCGCGCGCTGGAGGAAAGCGGCTCGGTGGGGGCAAAAACCGGCTGGTATCCGCAGCATGCCGTGCTGCGCGATGGCGAGGGCAGGCTGGCCGCCGCGGCACCCGCCTATGCCAAGGCGCACAGCTATGGCGAATACGTGTTCGACCATGGCTGGGCCAATGCCTTCGAGCGCGCGGGCGGTGAATATTACCCGAAGCTGCAAGTGGCGGTGCCGTTCAGCCCGGTGCCCGGCCCGCGCCTGCTCTGCCGCCCGGGGATTGCCCCGGAAGGGCTGGGCCGGGGGCTGATCGAGGCGACGCGCAGCCTCGGCTGCTCCTCTGCCCATATCACCTTCTGCACCGAGGCGGAGTGGACCGCGCTGGGCGATGCCGGCTGGATGCGGCGCCTTGGGGTGCAGTATCACTGGGAGAATGAAGGCTATGCGGATTTCGAGGCGTTTCTCGCGCGCCTCAACGCCCGCAAGCGCAAGGCGATCAGGCGGGAGCGGCGGGAGGCGCAGGCGGGGCTGGAGATTCGCGCCCTGCGCGGGCCGGAGATCGGGCGGGCGGAATGGCGCGCCTTCTACCGCTTCTACCTCTCCACCGTGGACCGCAAATGGGGCGGCGCCTATCTGACCGAGCGGTTCTTCCCGCTGCTCGGCAAGGTTTTGGGCGAGCGGGTGGTGCTGATGATGGCCTTCCGGGCGGGAAAGCCCATCGCCGGGGCGCTGAACCTGATGGGGGATGAGGCGCTTTATGGCCGCAACTGGGGCGCTGCCGAGGACATCCCCTTCCTGCATTTCGAGCTGTGCTATTACCAGGCCGTCGACTTCGCCATTCGCCATGGATTGAAGCGGGTGGAGGCCGGGGCGCAGGGGCAGCACAAGATCCAGCGCGGCTATCTGCCGAAGCCGACCTATTCGCTGCACTGGATCGGCAACCGGGGGCTGGAGCGGGCGGTGGCGCAATTCCTCGACCACGAACGCCCCTCCGTCGAGGCCGAAATGGCCGAGCTTGCGGAGGCATCGCCGTTCAGGAACGAGGAGTGATGCTGGAATATGTTTCGATTATGGAACGATATGGGCGTGCGAAGGCGCGGTCAGGCCGGGGCTTGCAAAAGAATCGGTGGCGGCAGGCGGGGCGGGATCGGGTGAGCGGGTTGCTCCCGGCTCGGGATGGTGTGTCCCGGTGGTGATGGTGGTGGTGATTTCGCGGCGCGGATGCCGAGCATCCGGCAGAGCGGGCGGAGGGTGCGCCCGAGTTCGGGGGTGGATTGCAGGAGCGCCTTCATCCGCGGATCGGCCAGCAGATGCCGCAATTGCGAGGCGAGGGCTGCGGTTTCCGGCACCAGCCGCAGCAGGGAGGCGAAGCGGCGCAGGGCGGGGAACGGGTCGGCTGGCACCGGGCGCGAGGGGCGGCAGGCGGCGCGAATGGGCCGCCCTGGCTGCGCCGCGAGGCGGGTGAAGCGGGCGGCGATGCGGCGGAGCCGGGCACGGATGAGGATGATGAGCGGCCCGGCGAGGCCGCCGAGAAAGCCGGGGCCGACGCGGCGGGCGACGGCAGCGCACAACGCCTCGATGATGAGGGCGAGGCGTTCGGCCAGGGAGGGCGCGTCGGCGTGCATTGTTAGTATAACACCACAAGCGCCGGGGGGTGGGCAAGACGGATAAAACTCTACTATGCCGGCCCTCTGACGCCCGTTTGCTGCGCTCCGATGCTCACGGCCAAGAAGGCCGCTCCGCTTC
>DASTAF010000346.1:0-8744 GCA_035713005.1 Acetobacteraceae bacterium | reverse complement strand
AATCATGAACAGGCAGCGTCTGGGCATCAATCTCGACCATGTGGCGACCTTGCGGAACGTCCGCGGCACTTCCTATCCGGACCCGATGCGCGCCGTGCTGCTGGCCCTGGAGGCGGGGGCGGACGGCATCACCATGCATCTGCGCGAGGACCGGCGGCATATCCGGGACGAGGATATCCGGCGGGTGGCGGCGGAATGCGGCGCGCCGCTCAACCTGGAGATGGCGGCAACCGACGAGATGGTCGAGATCGCCCGCGCCATCCGACCCCATGCCTGCTGCCTGGTGCCGGAGCGGCGCGCGGAGCTGACTACCGAGGGAGGGCTGGATGTCGCCGCCAATACCAGCCGGCTGCACGAGGTGGTGGCGGCGCTGAAGGAGGCGGACATCCGGGCCTCGCTGTTTGTTGATCCCGATCCCTACCAGATCGAGGCGGCGGCGAGGATCGATGCGCCGGTGGTCGAGTTGCATACCGGCGCCTATGCCGAGGCGCGCGAGGGCGAGCTCGGGCGGCTGCGCGCGGCGGCGCGGCAGACGGCGGCGCTGGGGCTGGAATGTCATGCGGGCCACGGGCTGACCTTCACCAATGTCGCCCCGGTCGCGGCGATACCCGAGGTGATGGAGCTGAATATCGGCCATTTCATCGTCGCCGAGGCGGTCTTCATCGGCCTCGCCGAGGCGATCCGGCGCATGCGGGCGCTGATGGACGCTGCCCGGCGCAGGATTCCCGGTGCCTGAGGCGTCCCGTCCCGCCGCCCGGCTTGCCATCGGCAGGCCGGATCGTCAAAAGCACCGCATGCGCTCGCTATTCACCATGAACCGGCTCGACCGCTACATATTCCGCCAGCTGGGGATCGGGCTCGTCGCGATCACGGCGGGGCTGGTGGCGCTGATCTGGCTCACCCAGTCGCTGCGCTTCATCCAGCTCATCGTGAATCACGGCCTCTCGCCCTTCGTGTTCATCCACCTCACCTTCCTGCTGGTGCCCAGCTTTGTCGCGGTGATCCTGCCCATCACCTGCTTCATCGTGGTGCTGTTCGTCTACAGCCGCCTCGCCGCCGACCGGGAGCTGACGGTGATGCGGGCGGCGGGGCTTTCTGATCTGGCGCTCGCCCGCCCGGCGCTGGTGCTGGCGGCGCTGACCATGCTGTGCTGCTATGGCCTGAACCTGTGGCTGGTGCCAGCGAGCCTGACAGCCTTCCGCAACTACGAATTCGAGATCCGCAACAAGATCGCCGCCTTCCTGCTGGAGCCCGGCGTGTTCACGCCGATTCCCGGCCATATCACCGTCTATGTGCAGAACCGCGCGCCCAATGACAGCCTGCACGGCATCCTGATCGAGGACGACCGGCAGAAATCCGAGCCGGCGACGATCCTGGCGCGCTCCGGTCAGCTCGTCGCCGGGCCGGACGGGCCGGAGGTCCTGCTCAAGGACGGCTCGCGCGAACAGATCGACCCCCGCACCGGCCGGCTCAACGTGCTGAAATTCCAGCGCAACCTGATCGACCTCGCCCAGGCGAACAAGAGCAAGGCGAATTTTGCCCCCAATGCCTCCGAGGCCTCGATGCACGAGCTTTTCCACCCCAATCCGGGGAAAATTCCGCCGGCCACGCGCAAGAAATGGCGCGCCGAGGCCTATCGCCGTCTGGCGACGCCGTTTAACGCCCTCACCTACACGATGATCGCCCTGTTCGCGGTGCTGGGCGTGCAGTTCCGCCGCCATGGCGGCCTGGCCGGCCCTGCCGCCGCGGTGGCATCCGTCATCGTGCTGGTGGCGCTGGGCATCGGCGTCGGCAGCCTCGCCGCGCGGCAGAACGCCCTGCTGCCGGTCATCTGGCTGGTCTCCGTGCTGCCGGGCGCCATCACCGCCTCCACCCTGTTCGTGAAGCGCCGGCGGCGGCAGGCGGCCCCCGCATGATCCGCTTCAACGCCCCGCCCTGGACATTTTCCCTCTATATCGGCCGCCGCTTCCTCGCAGCCGCCTTCGGCATGCTCGGCGGCCTCACCCTGATCGCGGCGCTTTTCGACTTCCTGGACCTGCTGCGCCAAGCGGCGGACAAGCCGGAGGCGACGCTGGGCCTGGTGGCGGAGATGGAGGTGCTGAGGATTCCTTACCTCGCCATGCAGATCCTGCCATTCGCCGTGCTGCTGGGCGGGATCTACGCGTTCTGGCGGCTTTCCCGCTCCTCCGAACTGGTAGTGGCGCGGGCTTCCGGCATCTCGGCCTGGCAGTTCCTCGCCGTCCCGGTGCTGCTGGCGATGCTGCTCGGCGCCTTCGCCACCACGGCAATCAGCCCGCTTTCCGCCATCATGTTCGGCCGGGCCGAGTCGCTCTATGCGATCTATCTGGAAGTGGGTTCCGGCCCGCTTTCGTTGGAGGGCGGCCAGCTATGGCTGCGTCAGGCCGATGCCGGCATCACCCCGGCGGGCATCGCGATTCTCCACGCCCAGGGGGTACAGATGAAGGGCAAGGTGCTGCGCACCGGCCATATCAGCATCCTCCGCCTCGGGCCGGGGAATGAGCTGCTGCAGCGGATCGAGGCGGGGAAGGCAAGGCTGGGTCGGCAGAACTGGCATCTCGATCAGATTTCCATTTTGAAGCCGGACGACATGCCGGTCAGGAAAGCGAGTCTCGATTTCCCGACCGATGTCACCGTCGCCCGGGTGCAGGAGAGTTTCGCCTCGCCCAGCGCGCTCTCCTTCTGGAGCCTGCCCGGCTTCATCAGCATCCTGAAGCGTTCCGGCTTCTCGCCCACCCGCCATGAGCTTGCCTATCAGAGCCTGCTAGCGCTGCCCGTGCTGTGCGCGACCATGGTGCTGCGCGCCGCCGGGTTCTCCAGGCGCCCGGCCCGGCGGGGCGGGGCGGGGCAGATTCTGGCCAGCGGCATCGCCTGCGGCTTCGCCCTGTTCATGATCTCGGAAGTCGCCGCCCAGTTCGGCAAGTCCGGCGCCCTGCCCGTCACCCTCGCCGCCTGGGCACCCGCGGCTTCCGGCTTCATGCTGGCCCTCGCGCTGCTGCTGCATCTGGAGGATGGCTGAATGAAGAAGCGGGCGCTTGCTCTCGGCCTGACGGCCACCGGAGCGGCATTGGCGGGCGCGGCCCTTCTGGATGTCCCCCAGGCCCGCGCGCAGATGGAGGGGCTGGTGGCCGGACCGAGCCGCCCGATCTCCAGGACGGCGCCGGTAACCTTCCTCGCCGATCAGGTCTCCTACGACAAGACCACCGGCATCGTCACCGCGACCGGCCATGTCCAGGCCTGGCAGAACGGCCATGTGCTCGAAGCCGACAAGGTGGTGATCGACCGCGTCCACAACACCGCCGTCGCCAGCGGCCATGTGGTGCTGATGGAGCCGGGCGGGCAGGTCGTGTTCGCGAAGCAGGCGCGCCTCTCCAGCGGGATGAAGAACGCGGTGATGCACGGCGTCGCCACGATCCTCGCCGAGAATGGCCGGATGGTCGCCAATGGCGCCCGGCGCTATGGCGGCGTGGTCAACGAGCTTTCGAAGGTCATCTACTCCACCTGCAATCTGTGCAAGCGGAATCCCGAGGCTGCGCCCCTCTGGCAGATCCGCGCCCGCAGCGCCGTCGAGGACCTGAAGCGCAAGGTGATCGAGTATCGGGACGCCGAGGTGCAGGTCTATGGCTTCCCGGTGTTCTGGACGCCCTATATCTCGCAGCCCGATCCCTCGGTGAAGCGGATGAGCGGGTTCCTGATCCCCTCCTTCGGCTCCTCCACCCATATCGGCGCCTTCCTGGCCGTTCCCTATTTCTGGGACATCAACAAGAGCTCGGACGCAACCATCGTCCCCATCATCGCGACCAAGATGGGTCCGGTGCTGGACGTGAAATACCGCAAGGACTTCAACGACGGCAGGCTGAACGTCAACATCTCCGGCGGGCGCGACCGGGGCCGGTTCGCGGACGCGATCTTCTCCAACGGCACCTTCGACCTGAACAACACCTGGCGCGCCGGCTTCACCTACAACCGGACGTCCAACGTCAATTTCCTGAACGATTTCCGCTATCTGCCGAACGCGGCCTTCCTCTCCAGCAATGCCTATCTGGAAGGTTTCGGCGCCGGCTCCTACGCGCGGGTCGATGCCCAGCTCTATCAGGGGCTGGTCGCCTCGATCAACCAGAACCAGCTTCCCATCGTGACGCCCTATGCGCGCTACGATTATTTCGGCGAGCCGGACCGGTTCGGCGGCCGGCTCAGCTTCGCCGCCAGCGCCTTCAATGTGTTCCGCAGCGAGGGCACGAATTCCCGGCGGGTGGCGGCCGTCACCAATTACGAACTGCCGCTGAACGGCCCGCTGGGCAGCCTGTGGACAGCGCGGTTCCGGCTCATCGCCGCCGGCTACCAGGCCACCAAGCTGAACGAGCAGCCGAATTTCAGCCCCCTGTCCAGCGCCAGCACGGCGCGGGCGGTGCCCATCGGCGCCATCGCCATGCGCTTGCCCCTGGTGCGCAGCGCCGGAGACTGGGGCGAGCAGATCATCGAGCCGCGCGTGCAGCTGGTTGCCGCGCCCAATTATGGCATCACCCAGAACAACACCATCCCGAACGAGGACAGCCTCGATCCCGAGCTGACCGACGCCAATCTGTTCAGCCTCAACCGCTTCTACGGCATCGACCGGATCGCCGGCGGCAGCCGGATCGACTACGCCATGCAGGGCGACTGGTATCTGCCGAGCGGCGCCCTTGCGAACGGGCTGATCGGCCAGTCCTATTCCTTCCACAAGAACGACCTGTTCCCCACCGGATCGGGCCTCTCGGACAAGGCCTCGGACATCGTGGCCCGGGCCTCGCTCAGTCCGAACCAATGGCTCAACCTGACCTACCGGACGCGGCTTTCCCACGTCAATTTCGGCGTCAAGATGATCGACGGCACGGTCAGCGTCGGCACCAACCGGCTGCGCTTCACCGGCGGCTATCTCTATTCCTCGAACAATCCCTACTATCTCTATCTGCAGTCCGGATCGCCTCCCGCCGCCTACTACACGCCGCGCAGGGAGATTACCGGCGGGATCTCGACCACGCTCTGGAAGGGCTGGTCGGTCTCCGCCGCCGCGCAGCGCAACCTCGCCACCGGCCAGTTCGACAACGCCGCCCTCTCCGCGACCTGGCAGAACGAATGCACCGCGATCAACTTCAACTTCTACCGCCGGTTCACCTCCTTCAACTACGATACCGGCAGCACGACCTTCCTGATCAACATCACGCTCAAGACGCTGGGCAATATTGGATTCAACGCCCTATGAAACAGTTCCGGTTCCGGCTCGCCGCTTCCGCCATCCTGCTCTCGCTGGCGATCCCGGCGGCGAGAGCGCAGGACGCGGCATCGGCCGACACCACCATCGCCGCCGTGGTGAACGGCCAGGTGATCACCAATCAGGATGTCGATGCACGCGCCCGGCTATTTGCCCTTTCCGCCGGCCTGCCGCCCAACGGCTCGCTGATCGACCGGCTGAAGCCGCAGATCACCTCCCAGCTCATCGACCAGACCCTGCAGCTGCAGTCGATCGAGAAGAACAAGATCGTCGTGCCCCAGGCGGAGGTGGCGAAGGCGCTCGCCCACATCAACCAGTCCAACGGCCTGCCGCCGGGAGGCCTGCAGGCGAAGCTGGCCGCGCTGGGCATCCCCTATTCCACGCTGGTCAACCAGATCCGCATCGAGATCGGCTGGACCCAGGTGCTGAAGAAGACGCTCGGGCCGAGCCTGCGCCCGACGCGGGAGGACATCAAGGCCGAGCAGCAGGCGATGAAGCGCGAGATCGGCAAGACCCAGTATCACCTGGCGGAGATATTCATCCCCATCGACCGCCCTTCCGACGAGGCGAACGCCCAGCGCTTCGCCGCGACCGTCATCAAGCAACTGCGCAACGGAGCGCCCTTCCCGGTGGTCGCCGCGCAGTTCAGCCAGAGCCAGAGCGCCCTGAGCGGCGGCGACCGTGGCTGGATCGACCCCGACCTGCTCGATCCCCAGGTGCAGGCCATTGCCGCCCGCATGCCCGCGGGCGCGATCAGCGATCCAGTGCGGGTGGCGGGCGGCTATTCCATCATCGAGATGCTGGGCAAGCGGCAGTTCGGCGAGCAGCAGGAGACCATGCTGAACATCGCCCAAGTCTATCTGCCCTTCACCACCCCCTTCACCGGCGGCCAGCCGACGGCGGAGCAGCTTTCGGTCCTGGCCCATGCCAACAAGCTGCGGGCGACGCTGCATTCCTGCGAGCAGGTGACGGCGGCCAATCAGGCGGCGGGAAATGCGCGCCCGGCCAATCCGGGGCCGGTCAACCTCGCCACCGTCCAGCCGCCGCAATTCCAGGCGGTGCTGGCCAAGCTGCCGATCGACCAGCCGAGCGAGCCGCTCGTCTCCCATTCCGGCGTCGCCGTCGTCATGGTCTGCAGCCGGAACACCCAGCAGATGAGCCTGCCGAGCGTGCCGGAGATCGCGAATCTGCTGGTGCAGCGGCGGGTCGCCATGGAAGCGCAGCAACTGATGGACCAGTTGCACCGCGAGGCGATCATCCAGCGCGGCGCGACCGGTTGAACCTTCCGCCCGAGGAGGCGCTGCGCGATGTGATCGCGCGGCACGGATTGAACGCGCGGAAGTCGCTGGGCCAGCATTTCCTGCTCGATCCCAATCTACTGGAGCGCATCTGCCGCGCCGCCGGATCTCTGGACGGCGTCAACGTGGTCGAGATCGGCTCCGGGCCGGGCGGATTGACCAGGGCCCTGCTGAACACCCGCGCCGCATCCGTCACCGCCATCGAGATCGACGAGCGGGCCGTCGGCATCGCCCTGGAATTGCAGGCGCGGCATCCACACCGGCTGCGCGTCCTTCAGATGGATGCGCGAAGGGCAAATCTGGCGGAACTGGTCGAGGCGCCACGGGCGGTCGTCGCCAATCTGCCCTATAATGTCGGCACGCATCTGCTGATCGGTTGGCTGAACCAAGCCGCCAGCTTCCATTCCATGACGCTGATGTTTCAGGAGGAGGTGGCCGCGCGGGTGGTGGCCAGCCCCGGATCGCCCGCCTATGGGCGGCTCGCCGTACTGGCGCAACTGACGGTGCGGGCGGAGATCGCTCTGCGCGTGCCCGCCTCCGCCTTCACCCCGCCGCCGAAAGTCGCCTCCGCCGTGCTGAAGCTGGTTCCGCTTCCCTCGCAACTTCCGCCTTCGCTGCTGCGGGGGGTTGCGAAAGTGACCGAGGCCGCCTTTGGTCAACGCCGCAAGATGCTGCGCAGCGCGCTGAAGCCGCTGGGTGGCGAGGCCCTGCTGCGGCAGGCCGATATCGCCCCGGAACGCCGGGCCGAAACCCTCAGCGCGGAGGAGTTCCTGCGGATCGCCGAACGGCTGCGGGATCGGGAGCGCGAGATCACCTGACCTGCAGCCGGTTCGGGCGGGGCTCCGGCCGGAAGGGGATCATGCTTCAATGCATGGTGCCATAGCCATGACCGAACCCGCCGGCCAGCCAGAGAATGATGAGGATGAACAGGACGATGCCCAGCGCGCCGCCGAGTCCCGGCCCGCCATAGCGGTTATAGCCGTAATAGCCACCGCCGCCACCCAGAAGCAGAATCACCAGAATGATCAGCAGAATTAACAGCATGTCTCACCGTCTGTGTTGCTTGGCCATGTTGCTTGACCGGGCGATGCCTTCAGGAAACCATCGAATCTCAATAGCTTTTTGAGTTTTCTCCATCTGGCACGGCCCGCTCTGAATGGACAAGCTAACCCAACAACTAACGGGGCAAAAGCTTGGAAATGTATAATAACCGTAATGTCGTCATCGTGCCGGTGTCGAACCGGCCAGGAGGGTTGGTGGATTCCACGCGGCCGGAGATCAGGGCGTAAAAATCAGGCCAGATTGACCTCCGGCAGCCTCTCGAATGCCGGCCGGGCCAGGAAATAGCCCTGGAACAGTGAAACCCCCATCTCGCGCAGGGTCGTCATCTCCGCTTCGGTCTCGATCCCCTCGGCGATGACCTCGACACTGAGGTCCCGGCAGGCCCTGACGATCGCGCTCACCAGCACTTGGCGGACCCGGTTGGTGTCGATATTGCGGATCATGTCCATGTCGATCTTGATGACCTCGGGCTGGAAATCCGCCAGCAGGTTGAGCCCGGCATAACCCGCCCCGAAATCATCGATCGCCGTCGAGAAGCCGTGCCGCCGGTATTCCTGGAAGATCCGGTTCAGATGCGCATGATCGCGCACCGGCTCGCCCTCGGTCACCTCGAAGATCAGCCGATCCGTCGGCAGCGCCGCCCGGCGCGCCGTCACCAGGGTGAGCTTGATGCAGGCCTTGGGATCATAGACGGCGCCAGGGATGAAATTGATCGAGAGTTTCGCCCCGCTCGCGATCAGCCCGGCCTTGCAGGCCGTATCGATCGCGCGGCGGCGGCAGGACTGGTCGAACGCATAGCGGTTCTCCGGCGTGATGCGGCCCAGCACGCTTGCCGCCCCCTGCCCCTCCGGGCCGCGCACCAGAGCTTCATAAGCGAACACGCGCCGTCGCGCGATGTCGAAAATTGGCTGGAATGCCATCGAGAACGGAAACGGCTCCGCTACCCCATCGGCGCAACTGCCGCAGGAAGAGCGCGACAACATGCTGACGGGCAGCCCGCTTTCAGCCGGAAATTCCCTCGTCTCCACTCCCATGCGATATTCCTCTCCATGACGGAACGGTGTTGCCGGCGGATTGTATGAAAGAGTTCCTACCAGTCCGTTAACAGACGCGGG
>DASTAF010000345.1:0-4200 GCA_035713005.1 Acetobacteraceae bacterium | reverse complement strand
CGGTTCCGCGCATGTGCGGGCCGCGGCAGAGATCGAGCCATTCGCCCTGGCGGTAGATGGTGATGGTCTCGCCCGAAGGCAGGTCGCGGATCAGCTCGGCCTTGAACCGCTCGCCGCGCTGCTCGAAGAAGGCGATGGCCTGCTCGCGCGGCCAGACCTCGCGGGTGAAGGGCGCGTTGGCGGCGATGATCTCGCGCATCTTTTCCTCGATGCGCGGCAGGTCCTCGGTGGTGAAGGGCTCGTTGCGGAAAAAATCATAATAGAAGCCATTTTCGATGGCCGGGCCGATGGTGACCTGCGTGCCGGGATAAAGGTCCTGCACCGCCTCGGCCAGCACATGCGCGGCGTCGTGCCGGATCAAGCCCAGCGCGGCATCGTCCTTGCGGGTGACGAAGCGGATCGCGGCATCGCCATCGATCTCGCGGGAGAGGTCCTGCAGCGCGCCATCCACCTCGACGGCAAGCGCGGCCCGGGCGAGGCCGGGGCCAATGGAGGCGGCGATCTCGGTGCCCGTGACGGCGCCGTCGAACTGGCGGACCGATCCGTCGGGCAAGGTGATCGCAGGCATCAGGGATTCTCCTTGGTTTGAAGCGCGCCCGTTATGGCGTTACGGCAAGGCCTCCGCAACCCGGTCAACGGGCAGGTCCGCGAGGTCGGGTGCGCGCAGAATGGTGGGCCAGCCGCCCTCCGGATAGCGCGGCGCGGTGAGGGCGGGGTCGCTCTCGCCGGAAAACAGCACGATGGAGGGGGTGCCGAGGGCCACGGCCAGATGCATCGGCCCGGTATCATTGCCGATGGCGAGCGAGGCGCGGGCGAGCAGCGCGGCGAGATGGGCAAGATCGGTGCGGCCGGTGAAGTCGATGGCTTCGGGCGCATCCCGCCGGATGCGGGCGGCGATGGGCTGCTCCGCCTTGCCGCCGAGGATCGCCACCGGCAGGTCCAGGCGCTTGGCGAGGGTGGCGAAGTTCCCGGCGGGCCAGCGCTTGGCCGGGCGGTGCGGCGCCGCGCCGGGGATCAGCGCCGCGAAGCGCGCGGGCAGGTTGAAGCCCATCATTCCCCCGCACAGCCAGGAGAGATCGGGCGCGGGGAGGGTAGGGATGCCGGCCATGGCGAGCTGTTCGGCGATGCGCTCCCGCGTGTGCATCGCGTTGCGCGCCGGGTTGGCATGCGGATGGCTGCATCCGGGCGCGATGCCCGACCAGGGCGGACGGCCCGCGAGACGGAAATAGCGCGAGGAGCGGGAGGAGGTTTGCAGGTCATAGACCATGTCGAACCCCACGAGCTTGCGGTGCAGCCGCGCCAACCCGGGCAGGTTCCAGAAGGCCGGGCGGTCATCCACCAGCACCTGATCGAACCAGGGGGACTGCGTCAGCCATCCGGCGAAAGGGGCGGTGGTCAGCAGGGTGATTTCCGCGCCGGGATGGGCGGCCCGGATGGCGGCGAAGGCCGGGAAGCTCAGCACGATATCGCCCAGCGCGCCCAGCCGGATGACCAGGATGCGGCGCATCAGCCGAGCAACTCCCCGTAAACGGCGAGATTTCCCGCCTGCATCGCCGCCACCGAATAATGGGCGGCAACATGGCGGCGGGCGACGGCGCCGATGGCGAGCCGCGCCGTCATCGGCAGATCGAGCGCCGCATCCAGCGCGGCGGCCAGGGCCCCCACATCGCCGGGCGGGGTGCGCCAGCCAGTCTCCCCGTCGATGATCGTTTCGCAGGCGGCGCCATGGTCGGTGGCGATGGTGAGGCGGCGCATGGCCTGCGCCTCGACGATGGTGCGGCCAAAGGCTTCCGGCTCGGTGGAGGCGTTGACCACCACATCGGCAAGCTTCAGCGCCGCCGGCATGTCCGCGCAGTCGCCGCCGAAGAAAATCCGCTGGCCGACGCCCTGAGTGACGGCAAGCGCCCGAAGCTCGCGCAGATAGGCATCGCGCCCCTGGGCGCTGCCGAGCAGGATCGCCACCGCATCCTGCCTTTGCATCCGCGCCAGCGCCTCGATCAGCACGCGCTGGCCCTTCCAGCCGGTGAGGCGGGCGGGCAGCATGATGGTGGGCGCGCCATCCGGCAGGTGCCAGGTCTGGGCCAGGGTGATCACCCGGTAGTCGTTTACAGAATCGGGATCGAACAGGCCGGTGTTCACCCCGCCCGGCACCACGCGCAGCCGCTCCGGCCCGGTCTGGTGCCGCGCCCGCACCAGATTACCGATGAAGTCGGAAACCGCGATCACCCGGTCCCCCGAGGCCATCACCGCGTTGTAGGCGCGCTTGAGGGGCAGGCTTTCGCTATAGGCGCCGTGATAGGTGGTGACGAAGGGGATGCCCCCCCGGCGGGCGGCGGCACGGGCGGAAAAGGCAGGGCCGCGCGAATGAGCATGAACCAGCGAAACCCCGTGCTCACGGATCAGGCGGGAGAGAAGGCGGGCATTCCAGGGAAGCCTCAGCGGATTGCGGCTTTCCAGCGCCAGCGGGATATGCACCCCGCCCGCGCGCTCCACCGCCCCAACCAGCCTGCCCGGCGCGCTCGCCACCAGGGCGCGGGCGCCGGTGCGGGCCACCGCCTCGGTCAGCTCTATCACAACCTGCTCCACCCCGCCGGTTTCCAGCCGGGGCAGCACCTGAAGAACGGCGAAATCGCTCGGCGCGCTCATTTGAACTCCTGTCGCCGTGCCGATATCACTTCCACGACGGATGAGGGAGTGCGCATGGAACGGGAAGGAATGCTGGACGGTCCGGGCGGGGCGAGGCTCACCTATGCGCTGCTGGACGGATGGGACCCGTGTCTGGTCTTCCTGCCCGGATTCGCCTCCGACATGCAGGGGACCAAGGCGCTCAGCTTGCGTGATTTCTGCGCCGAACGCGGGCAGGCGATGCTGCGGCTGGATTATTCCGGCCATGGCGCATCTGCCGGCTGCTTCGAGGACGGCACGATCAGCGCCTGGACGGCGGATGCCGAGGCGGTGATCCGCGAGGCGGCCCCGGAGCGGCGGCTGATCCTGGCCGGATCATCAATGGGCGGCTGGATCGCGCTGCTGCTGGCGCTGCGGCTCAAGGGCCGTGTCGCAGGATTGGTGGGCATCGCCGCGGCGCCGGATTTCACCGAGGAGCTGATCCGCCCGAGCCTGACCGAGGAGCAGAAAGCCCGGCTCAAGCGGGATGGGGTGCTGATGCAGCCGAATCCCTATGGGTCGCCCACGCCGATCACCGCCCGGCTGCTGGAGGATGGAGCGCGGCACCTGCTGCTGCGCGGGCCAATCCCGCTATCCTGCCCGATCCGCCTGCTGCACGGCCAGCGTGACGAGGATGTGCCCTGGCAGACCAGCCTGCGGATCGCCGAACTGGCCGAATCGGAGGATGTGCGGGTGACGCTGGTGAAGGATGGGGACCACCGGCTTTCCCGCCCGCAGGACCTCGCCCTGCTCCTGGAAACCATCCGTGATGTCAGCGATGACTGCTCTTCAGGCGGAGAGGCTGATGCCGGATGACTTGCCGCCTGCCGGATTTTCCAAGAAGCCCGCGAACGGGCGCGTCACGCCCTTCCGTGGCAGTGCTTGTATTTCTTGCCCGAGCCGCAGGGGCAGGGGGCGTTGCGCGGCGTTGCCGCCCAGGTTTCCGGCCGGTCCGGATCGACCGGCTGCGGGCGATAGGGCATGATGGCAGGAGACTGCGCCGGAATCTCCGTGATCACCTGCGGCTCGGCCAGCGCCACCTCGGCATAGCCATCCGCCGAAGGATGGCTTTCGATCAGCATCGAGGGATCGAAAGCAGGGTTCCCCTGCGGATCGGCGCCAAGCTCGACGAAGGCGAGCATGGAGACCACGCGCTCCTTCAGCTCCTCCAGCATTACCGTGAACAGGGTGAAGGCCTCGGACTTGTACTCGTTCAGTGGGTCGCGCTGGCCATAGGCGCGCAGGCCGATACCCTGCCGCAGATGATCCAGCGCCAGGAGATGTTCCTTCCAGAGATGATCCAGCGTCTGCAGCAGGACGGATTTCTCCAGGAAGCGCATGAACTCGGCGCCGAAATTCATCGTCTTCGCGGCCATGAAATCCGCCACGGCCTGTTCGATGCGCTCGCGCAGATGGGTCTCGTCGATCCCTTCCTCGGCGGCCCAGTCCGGCACCGGCAGGTCGAGGCCGAAGACGCGCTTCACATCCTCGGCAAGCTCGGCGCTCTGCCACTGCTCGGCATAGGCCTTCAGCGGA
>DASTAF010000344.1:0-2022 GCA_035713005.1 Acetobacteraceae bacterium | reverse complement strand
CGCCGTGACCGGACGGCTGGCGGTCGATGGCAGCAGGCTGATTCCGCTGGGCGGGGCGTTGATGACGGCCCGGCGGCGCATGCTGTTCAACGGGGTGGTGGTGGGCAGCATCGCCGTGGATGGCGCGGGGCGGCTCTGCGGTCCCAGCCGCGTCACCGCCCCCGGACTGTTCGAGGCCGAGGACAAGGCGCGCGAGGAGATCGAGGCGGAGTTCGAGGGCATTCTCGCCGATCTGCCGTCCGCGCTTCGGCGCGATCAGACGGCGCTGAGGGAATCGGCGAAGTCGGCGCTGCGCCGGGTGGTGGGACGGCGATATGGCAAGCGGCCCATGGTCGATGTGCATGTCCTGCAGGTTTGATCACCCAAGGCAAATGCTCATATAAAAGGCATTTCCGTGCTAGAAATTGACCAGTCAGTGCTTGGGAGAGCTATTTTTGTGCGAAATCGGCTCGGATTTCAGTGGACGATCTTGGTGGTGCGGCGCATCATGAGCTTGAGGATGAGGATTGGTTCTTCATCCTACCGTGTGACTGGCGTTTCCTCCCTGAACTTGGCCCGCTGGCTTCCCGCCGGCGGGTTTTTTTCATCGGCCCCGCCCAGATGAACCAAACGGTGCGAAGCCGCGAACTGATCGATCTCACCGCCCTGCGCGCCTTGTTCGCGCTCTGGGTCTTCGCCTATCACGTCAATCTGCATGCTCGTTTCGCGCATTTTCTCGGCCCGCTCGGCGGGTTGATCCATCACGGCTATCTCGGGGTGGACGGATTCTTCATGCTTTCCGGCCTGATCCTGGCGCGGGCCGATCAGCCGGTCGCGCTGGCGCCGAAATCCATCCTGCGCTTCTGGGGCAAGAGGCTGGCGCGGCTCTATCCGGTGCATCTCGCCGTCATCGGGCTGCTCGCGGCCATGTTCCTCGGCGGCAGCGCCTCGGGCATGGCGGCGCGCGATCCGGCGCGCTTCGGCCTTGGCGAGCTCGCGAAGCATCTGCTGCTCGTCCAGGGCTGGGGGTTCAGCCATCGCTGGGCCTGGAACTACCAGTCCTGGTCGATCAGCACGGAATGGGCGGGATATCTAGCCTTCCCGGCACTCGCCGCCGCCTTCGCCGCCATGCCCGCCCTGGCAGCGATGTTCTTCCTGCCTCTCTGCTTCTTCTGCCTCGGCCTGGTGGATACGAGCTTTCATGGCCTCAACCTCACCTTCGGTGCGGCGCTGCTGCGCTTCTTTCCGGAATTCGTCGCCGGCATCGCCACCATGAGGCTGGTGCCGCTTTACGCCGACGAACTGCCCGGCCGCGCGATCGCCGGCGCCGGCGCCGTCATCCTGCTCGGCTTCAGCCTGATCGGCTCCGACCTGATGATGGTGCTCGGCGTCTGGCTGGCGCTCGCGGGCCTCGCCATGCAGGACGATGCGCAGAAGCCGCCGGTGATCGGCCAGATCGCCCCCCTGCACTGGCTGGGAGTGATCTCCTATTCGGTCTATATGAGTTTCGCGCCGGTTGAGCTCATTGTCTCCCAGGGCTTCCGCCATTGGGGCTTGCCGCCCGAGGCGCACAGGCTGGCCTATTGCGCCGCCATGGCCGTGCTCGTTCTCGGGCTCGCGGTGATCCTTCACTACAGCGTCGAGCTTCCCGCCCGGCTCGGCCTCAACCGCTGGCTGGACCCGAAGAAGGCCGAGGCTCTGGCCGTCGGCGCGGTGCCCCTGTAGAACTCCGCCCGTCCGAATCATCGCTCACAGGATCATCATGCGCCTTTCCCGCTCGCTCATCCCCACGCTCAAGGAAACTCCCGCCGAGGCGCAGATCGCTTCGCACCGGCTGATGCTGCGCGCCGGGCTGATCCGCCAGCAGGCCTCGGGCATCTATGCCTGGCTGCCGGCGGGCCTGCGCGTGCTGGAGAACATCGCCCGCATCGTGCGGGAGGAGCAGGACCGGGCCGGGGCGCAGCAGATGCTGATGCCGACCATCCAGTCCGCCGATCTCTGGCGCGAAAGCGGGCGCTATGACGCCTATGGGCCGGAGATGCT
>DASTAF010000343.1:0-5378 GCA_035713005.1 Acetobacteraceae bacterium | reverse complement strand
GGTGAAGGAACACGTACCGTGAGCGATGCAAACGCCAGTGGGGCGCAAAGCGCCGCAGAAATCGAGCGCGATCTGGACCGGCGGCGCGCCCGCCTCAACCAGGACCTCAATGCGCTGGAAGACCGGATGTCGCCGAACCAGCTGATCGACCAGGCGGCGGCCTATCTCCGCAGCGGCCAGGGCGCCGCCTTCACCCGCAATCTGGGCACCAGCGTCCGGGACAATCCGATCCCGGCGGTGCTGGTCGGGGTGGGGCTGGCCTGGCTGATGGCGAGCGGCGGCAGTTCCAGCCGCCCGGCGACGCGGGGCTATCCCCAGGCGCGGCCCATCGAGACGCGGCCCTACGACCTGCATGAGCGCGCCCATCACGCGGGCTATGACGTCATCCGCCTGCCGGACGAAAGCGAGGAATCGCACCGCTCGCGCATGGACGAGGCGCGGGGGGCGGTGTTCGGGATGAAGCGGCACGCGCAGGAAAGCGCGGACAGCTTCTCCTCCCGCGTGCAGGATGCGATGGCATCGGCGCGGGACTGGGCCGTGCGCAGCGCCGCCAGCGTGCAGAACAGCGCCAGCGCCATGGCCGGCAGCATGAGCGACAGCGCCCACCGGATGACCGACCAGTTCGGTCAGATGAGCGATCAGATGGGCAACTGGACCGGCAGCGCCTCCGACAGCTTCAACCGGAGCGGCGAGATGATACGCCGGCGCTCCGGCGACATGATCGCCTCCATGGCCGGAAACCCGATCCTGCTCGGCGCCGTCGGCGTGACGGCGGGCGCGCTGCTCGGGGTGATGCTGCCGCATTTCGAGATCGAGGATCAGTATCTCGGCGATGCGGGCGATGCGGTGCGGAACACGGTGCAGGATGCCGCGCAGGCGGCCTATGAGCGCGGGCAGCAGGCGGTGCAGGCGACCATCGATGCTGGTCGGTCGGCGGCCCAGGAGCATGGGCTGGCGATGGACCAGTCGCCTTCGGACATGGTGGACAAGGCCAAGCGCGTCGCCGAGGCGGCGCTGCAGGCGGGCAAGTCCGCCGCCACCGGAGAGGCTTCCGGCGGGGCATCGGGCGGAGCATCCGGCACCACATCCGCTGGGCGGAAGTGAATCTGCCTGGGGTCTGGCCGCTTCCTGGCGGTCAGGCCCTGGGCTTGGCCTTCGGCTGAGCCTTCCCTGCTTCCGGCTTCGCCTTGAGGGGCTTGTGGGCGCGGTCGATCAGCCGGTTCAGCAGGCTCGGCTTCTTCGCCTTGGGCGGAGCCTCCGCCTCCCGCGCCGCTTCCTTCGCAGCGGATTTCTTGCGCAGCCAGTCATCGAGGCTCATATTCGCCTGCTTGGCGCGGCGGGTTTCGTATTCGATCTGCTTGGGGGTCATCTTGCTGCGGTCCATGGCAGCCTCCTGCCAAACTGATGCAGGATGTTCAAGCCCGCCATAGCGGGGATGGGATCGGAAATGGCCGAGGAGCGGCTCAAGACCATCATCCGGGTGCAGGCGGCGTTGCGGCAGGGCAACGCCCTGGGCAGGCCGGGCATGGTGCTGCACAAGGGCGACGCCGATGCCGGCGGGGTGCTGGTGTTGCTGCGCGGGCGGGAGGGGCTGATCGTGCTCAGCCAGACGCGCGACAGGGCCGGCGCGCTCGCCTGGCTGCGCGCCCTGGGCGACAAGCCGCTCGATGAGGCCAGCATCGACGCCTATGTCGGGAAACAGCGGCGCTTCGATCCCGATCTATGGGTGATCGAGTTCGAAGCGCCGGATTATTGCCCGCCCTTCGCGGCGAATATCCTATAGGCCGAAGAGCTTCGCCGCCGCGAGGAGCGTGTGATAAATGCCCCAGGCCAGGGGGATGGCCACCAGCGCCCAGGTGACGATCAGCCTTCCGGCGGAGGATTCGGTTGCATACTGGTTCATGGTCCGGCTCCTATTCTGCGGGCGTTGCTAGGGGCTCGTAATGCCGGGAATCGACCGACGAGATCAGCATGTTGCAGATCGCGCCCAGCAGCAGCAGCCCGGCCATGATGTAGAGGGTCGTGGTGTAGGCATCCGCCTTCGCCACCCCGTGATGGATCTGGTACTGGCGGATATAGTCCACCAGTACCGGGCCGATCACGCCGGCGGCGGACCAGGCGGTAAGCAGGCGGCCATGGATGGCGCCCACGTAGCGGGTGCCGAAGATGTCCTTGAGATAGGCCGGAACGGTCGAGAATCCGCCGCCATACATCGAGAGGATGATGCCGAAGCAGAGCGCGGTGACGGCGACGCTGCCGATGACCGCCGTGTGCGGCACGGCGATGTAGAGGGCGATGCCGAGAAAAAAGAAGACGAAATAGGTCGCCTTGCGGCCGATGTAATCCGAAATCGAGGCCCAGAAGAAGCGCCCGGCCATGTTGAACAGCGAAAGGAAGCCGACGAAGCCGGCGGCGACGGCGGGAGTCACGGCGCCGTGGAACATCTCCTGGATCATCGGCGAGGCCTGGCTGATCACCCCGATCCCGGCGGTGACATTCAGGAACAGCACCATCCAGATCAGGTAGAACTGTTTGGTTCTCACCGCCTGGGAGACGGTGACGTCCCGGGTGGAGACCAGCCGCCGAGGCTGGGCGGGGACGCGGTATCCGGCCGGCATCCAGCCCTGCGGCGGGACGCGGACGATGGCGGCGCCGATGAGCATGAAAGCACCATAGACCAGCCCCAGCGTGACGAAGGTGGGGGCGATGCCGGGATCGGTGGGGGTGGCGAAATGATGCATCAGCATGACCGACAGGGGGGCGGCGATCATCGCGCCGCCGCCGAAGCCCATGATGGCGAGGCCGGTGGCCATGCCGGGGCGGTCGGGGAACCAGGTCATCAGCGTGCGGACCGGCGAGATATAGCCGATGCCGAGGCCGCAGCCGCCCAGCACCCCATAGCCCAGGAAGACGAGCGGCAGGCTGTGGATGGAGATGCCGAGCGCGGCGATGAGGAAGCCGCCGCCGAAGCAGAACGCCGCCGCGGTCATCGCCTTGCGCGGGCCGACGCGGTCGAGCCAAGCGCCGGTGACGGCGGAGGCGAGGCCGAGGAACAGGATGGCGACCGAAAAGATCCAGCCGATATCGGCGAGCGACCAGTTCGCGCCCGATGGCCCCCGCAGATGGGTGAGCGGCAGGTTGAAGACGCTGAAGGCGTAAACCTCGCCGATGCATAGATGGATGCACAGCGCCGCCGGCGGAACCAGCCAGCGGTTGAACCCGAAGCCGGCGACCGTCCGATCCCGGTCGAGGATGGATAACGCAGACATGGTGATGATCTCCCTGACGTTTCTTATGGAGCAATACCCTGCTCTATACGGCAAGGCGTCAGGGGATGAAACTGTTTTCTATCGAAAGATCACCCGCCCGCGCTATACGGGCGGGGAGGCGGCCGCTCAGCCGGGGCGGGCGATGCTGTCCGGAATCATCGGCTCGGCTTCGGTGCTGCGCTTGCCGCGATCCTCGCCGGTGGCGAGCTTGGCGCCCGCGAGGGCAGGATTGGCCTCGACGCTGCCGGCGCCCGAAACGGTGGAAGCCTCATCCTGCATCCCGGCATGGCCGCGCAGGCTGAGCACGGCCTGCCGCGCGTTTTCATCCAGTCCGCCGCCGCCCGCATCCACATAGGCGATGATTCGCTCGCGCATGCGCGGCTCCCAGAATTTCCGGAAATGGTTCTCGATTCCCGCAACCGCCTTGGGGGCGGGCTGGGAAGCGAAGAACTTCCCGATCTGGTTGGCCATGTAGACCAGCCTCTGGTCGAGATTGTCATGCGACATGAAGTTTTGCCTCCGGAAAATCGGCTTTGGGCGCGATGCGCGCCTGGTGGGTGAAGACTTCGAAGCCGTCATCGCGGGCGATGGCGGCGAGGGTGATGCCGGCGGCCTCGGCCATCCGCAGCGCATGGGCGGTAGGCACGGAGACCGCGACCAGGATGGAGGCGCCGAGCATGGCGGTTTTCTGGATCAGCTCGATCGAAACCCGGCTGGTGAGCAGGACCACGCCTTCCGGTCCGCTCATCCCTTCGCGGACGACGGCGCCGATGAGCTTGTCGAGCGCATTGTGCCGCCCGACATCCTCGCGCAGCAGGATATGGCCGGCGCGCGGATCGAAGAACGCGGCAGCGTGGACGCCGTGCGACTCCCGGTTCAGCGCCTGCAGGCGCGGCATCTCGCGCATCGCCTGCATGATCTGGTTCGGGGTGACGACCACCCCCTCCCCGACCCGGGGGATCGGCCGCGCCGCCTCGGTCAGGCTCTCGATGCCGCACAGCCCGCAGCCGACTGGCCCGGCGATGCGCCGCCGCCGCGCCGCGACGCGCTCCTGCGCGGCGTTGACGAGGCTCATGCGGCATTCGATGCCCTGCTCGACGCTGACGATCTCGAGCGAGGTGATGTCCTCCACCCGCTCCACGATCCCTTCCGAGAGGGTGAAGCCGCTGGCGAAATCACCGAGATCGACCGGGCTCGCCATCATGACCGCGTAGGTCGCGCGGTCATAGGTGAAGGCGACGGGGATCTCCTCCGGAATGGTCCGGCCAGCCAGCGCCGCTCCGCCGTGCCGGTAGGCCACGGCCTCGACGCGGCGGAGCGGTTCGGGCAGTGGCGCCACCTGGCCTACTCGGCGGCGACCGGCATGGCCTCGACCACGCGGGTCGCCCGGCCCAGCGCGTCATACTCCACCTGCTCCTCGGTCGGGCCGTTGGAGGGGGAGACCTGCACTGCCGTCACCTTGTATTCGGGGCAGTTGGTCGCCCAGTCCGAATAGTCGGTGGTGACGACGTTCGCCATGGTCATCGGATGGTGGAAGGTGGTGTAGACCACGCCCGGCGCCACCCGGTCGGTCACCTTCGCGCGCAGCGAGGTGGCTCCGGTGCGGCTCTGCAGCTTGACCCAGGCGCCATCGACGACACCCCGCTCCTCCGCATCGTGCGGATGGATCTCCAGCACGTCCTCCGGATGCCAGGCTCCGTTCTCGGTGCGCCGCGTCTGCGCGCCGACATTGTACTGGCTGAGGATGCGCCCGGTGGTGAGCAGGAGCGGGAAGCGCGGGCCGATCTTCTCATCTGTGGGGACGTATTCGGTGATGAAGAACATGCCCTTGCCGCGGACGAAATTATCGATGTGCATCACCGGCGTGCCTTCCGGCGCCTTTTCGTTGCACGGCCACTGGACGGAGCCGACCTCGTCGAGCTTTTTGAAGCTCACGCCAGCGAAGGTCGGGGTCAGCGCTGCGATCTCGTCCATGATCTCGGAGGCATGGGTGTAGTGCATCGGATAGCCCATGGCGTTCGAGATGAGCTGGGTGACCTCCCAGTCCTCGTAGCCGTTCTTCGGCGCCATCACCTTGCGGACGAGCTGAATCCGCCGCTCGGCATTGGT
>DASTAF010000342.1:0-5580 GCA_035713005.1 Acetobacteraceae bacterium | reverse complement strand
AGGCGTTCCAGATCGATTATCTCTGCTGGCAGCATGGTCGTTCCGTTTATTGGCCACGCTTCAATGGTAGCTCAAGCGACAGGGGTTGCAAGACAACCCCCGAATGCCTGGGAGATCAGAAGCCCTCGCGCTCCAGGCGCTTGCGCTCCATCTTGCGGGCGCGGCGGACGGCCTCGGCGGCTTCGCGGGCGCGGCGCTCGGAAGGCTTTTCGAAATGGCGGCGCAGCTTCATCTCGCGGAAGACGCCTTCCCGCTGCAGCTTCTTCTTGAGCGCCTTCAGCGCCTGATCAACATTGTTGTCACGGACGAGAACTTGCACTTGGCGGTACACTCCTTTGATGGAACACAGACTTCGGTGAAAACGGCAAAAGGCTGCACCGCGCGGTGCAACCTTTCGGCCGGCGACATACACCCTGTCCCGGCCCCTTGGCTATATCATGATTTCCTGTCTCGCCAAATCCTGTTTCATGTCCCATGTAATATTTTATCATGGCCATCCTGAAAATTGCCCGCATGGGCCATCCCGTCCTGCTGCGGCGCGCCGAACCGGTCACCGATCCCGCCGCCCCGGAGATCCGCCGCCTGATCGCCGACATGGCCGAAACCCTGGCCGATGCCGGCGGCGTGGGGCTGGCGGCGCCACAGGTGCATGTGCCGCTGCGCCTGTTCATCTATTTCGTGCCGCAGGGGCGCGCGGGCGGCGGAGCGGATGACGAGGTGCGCCCCTTGAGCGTGGTGATCAATCCTGAAATCACGGAACCCTCCGGGGAGAGCGAGATGGGCTGGGAGGGCTGCCTTTCGATTCCCGGCCTCACCGCCGCGGTGCCGCGCGCATCGCGCATTGTCCTGACCGGAACCGACGAGACGGGAGCGCGCTTCCGCCGCCCGGCCGCCGGCTTCCACGCAAGGGTGATCCAGCATGAGGCCGATCATCTGGACGGCATTCTCTATCTCAGCCGCATGCGTGATCACCGGCTGATCGGCTATAATGAGGAGATCATCCGGTTCCGCCCGGAATACGATGCGCTGGCCGGGATTCAACCGAAGGACGAGAAATGAGCGACATGATGCATGAGGATTTCGCGGCTGGCGCGGCGGATGACGAACTCGACGAGATCATTCCCGCGCTGCTGCCCAACGTGCCCTTCGACGGCTGGACCCGGCGCGCCCTGCGCACCGCCCTGATCTCGCTGGGCCGCTCCCCGGAGGATGCGGTGCTGCTGTTCCCCGGCGGCGCGGCGGAGATGATCGAGGCCTATAGCCGCTGGGCCGACCGGGACATGGAGAAGGCGGCGAATGAGGCGGATCTCGCCGCCTTCCGCCTGCCGGCACGGGTGAGGGCCATCATCGCGCTGCACTTCGAGCGCAACCGGCCTTACAAGGAGGCGATCCGGCGGGCGCTTGCCATCCTCGCCCTGCCGCGAAATCTTACTCTTTCGGCGAGGCTGACTGCCCGCACCGTCGATTCGATCTGGCATGCCGCCGGCGACCGCTCGGCTGATTTCTCCTGGTACACCAAGCGGGCAATTCTCGCCGCCGCCTACAAGGCGACGCTTCTCTATTGGCTTACCGATGATTCGCCGGACGACGCCGACACCATCGCCTTTCTCGACCGGCGCCTCGCTGATATCGCGCGGATCGGCAAGTTCCGGCGCGGGATCGAGTCGCGGCTGCCCCGGTTCAGGCGTGGAGAGGCCTGACGCTTGCCGTCAGCCCTCTCCATATTTTTGAAAGACGATCAGCTTAGAGGCTGTCTCGAAACGCTTGCGTAATTGGGGTTGGATGGCCGGGAGAGGTGTGATTCCAACAGGTTGTCGAGACCGAGTTGGATGGACAGCCTCATGTGGACCCCGATTACCCGAGCGCAGCATAACCGCGCGGCACTGCGTTTTGCTACTGACCTGACGGACCAGGAGTTTGCCGTGCTGGAGCCGCTGTTTCAGGCACCGTTGCGCGCGATTTTGCAGGCAATCTTTACTTGATGCGCGCCGGTTGCCCTTGGCGGATGCTCCCGGACTGCTTCCCTCCGCACCAGACCGTCTATCGGTGGTTTGCCAAGTGGCGCGATGACGGCACCTGGCAGGCGGTGAACCATCACCTGGTCATGTTGGACCGTGAACGTGTCGGGCGGGAAGCCTCGCCGACGGCGGGCGTGATCGACAGCCAGAGCGTCAAGACAACCGAAGCGGGCGGACCGCGCGGCTACGACGCCGCTAAGAAGGTGAAGGGCCGCAAGCGCCACGCGCTGGTGGACACCGACGGTCGTGCCCTGGTGCTGCAGATCGGCTCCGCCGCGATCCAGGACCGTGACGGCGCGGTGCCGGTGCTGAAAGCGTCGCGCAGCAGCTTCCCGTTCGTTCAGTGTGTATTCGCCGACAGCGCCTACGCCGGGGAGCAGGTCGCCAACGCCACCCGGATCGCGGTCGAGATCGTCCGAGCACAGCCCGGCCAGATCGGCTTTGCCGTGCAACCCCGCCGCTGGGTGGTGGAACGCTTCTTCGCCTGGATCAACCGTAATCGCCGACTCGCCAAGGATTTCGAGGCAACCCTCGCTTCCGCCACAGCCTTCCTCTACGCCGCCTCCGTCATGCTACTCTCACGACGGCTCGGTCGTTCACAATGAGATTCGAGTCAGACTCTTAGCTGATTTAGCGGGGCTAATGCTGATCGAGGCCCATCGCTGTCTGCATGAAGGCGCGTTTCAGCCCTGGCATGCGGTTGACCGCGGCAAGCCCGATATCCCGCGCCAGGCGGACAGGGCCGATATCATTGGAGAACAGCCGGTCCAGCCCGTCCGTCGCCGCCAGCATCAGCAGGTTGTCGGGCCGACGGGCGCGCTGGTAACGGGCAAGAAGAGCGGGGTCGCCGGGATCGGCGGCATCGGCGGTCAGCCGCGCCAGCGCCTCCGCGTCCCGCAGGCCGAGATTGAGCCCCTGTCCGGCAATGGGATGGATGCCATGCGCGGAATCGCCCACCAGCGCCAGCCGCGTCGCCGTGTAACGATGCGCGTGCAGCCCGGAGAGCGGATAGGTCCAGCGCTTTCCCACCAGCCGCACCGCGCCCAGATAGTCGCCCAGCCGCCGCGCCACCTCCCGGGTGAAGGCCACGCCATCCATCGCGCCGAGCCGCGCGGCGGCGGCGTGGCTTTCGGTGAAGACGATGGCGGAGACATTCGGTGTCTCGATGCTGCCGGTCATGGGGAGCTGGGCGAAGGGGCCACCGGGCAGGAAATGCTCCAGCGCCAGATTTTCGTGCGGCTTCTCATGGGCGATGGCGCAGACCACGGCGCTCTGACGATAGGAAAAGCGGGTTACCGGGATGCCGGCTTCGGCGCGGATCTGGCTGTTCCGCCCATCCGCCGCGATGATCAGCTTCGCGGTGAGGATCGGGCCGTTTCCGATGCGCAGCGTCACCCGGTCGGCCTGACGCGTCACCTCGGCTTCGGCGGGAGCGAAGAGCCGGATGCCCTTCAATTCGTGCAGCCGGCGGTTGATCGCCATCCGCAGCGCCCGCGCCTCGACGATCCAGCCAAAGGGCTCGGCCTCATCCGGCTCGCCGGCGGCATCCCGATGATCGAAATGCAGCGACAGGGGCGAAGGCGGGCGCCCGGGCCTGCCATCGGTCACCCGGATATCGAGAATCGGGCAAGGGGCGAAGGGCAGCCGCTCCCATAATCCCGAGGCATCCAGCAGGGCGCGGGAGCCGCGGGCGATGGCATAGGCCCGGCCATCGAAATCCGGATGTTCCATCGGCGGCAGGGCCGCCCGGTCCACCAGGGCCACCCGCCTGCCCGCGGCGGCAAGGCGGCAGGCCAGGGCGCCGCCCACGGGGCCGGCGCCGATGATCGCGACATCCACATCCGTCTGTTCCATGGCTGGAATTTGGCACGTGCGCGGAATCGCGCAAGCCTTGCCTTCCAGGGTTTATGATCAAAACATGAGCAGATTCCCGCCCATAAATTAGGCGGAGAGCATACCCGCTCCATAACCGAAACAAGCTCCCGCCGCTTCGGAGGCTTGGCACGGAAGCTGCATCAGCCCGATCCAGCAGATGCCGCGAAGATGCGGCCCTGGTTCACGGCAATGAGATGCAGGGATGGATGGAGATAACTGAATGGCACTAATACCCTCACCGGCTTGGCTCGATACCGGCAACAACGCCTGGCAGATGACTTCCGGCGTCCTCGTCGGGTTGATGAGCATCCCCGGCCTTGCCGTGCTCTATGGGGGCGCGGTGAAGAAGAAATGGGCGATCAATTCCGCCTTCATGGTGTTCTACGCTTTCTCGGCGGTGCTGATCGTCTGGCTGCTCTGGGCCTATAACATGAGCTTCGGCCCGCACTGGCTGCATGTCGGCAAGGATTACTTCCTCGGCCTTCCGCATCCGACCGCCTCGGCGGCGGATCTGGAGAAGCAGGCGGTCATTCCCGATGCGGCCGCCGGCATGCCGCCGCTGACCTTCCCGATGTCCACCATGGTCTGGTTCCAGTTCGTCTTCGCCGCGATCACGGTGATCATCCTCGCCGGATCGATCCTTGGCCGGGTCAGCTTCAAGGCCTGGATGCTGTTCGTGCCGATCTGGATGACCTTCGTTTATACTGTCGGCGCCTTCTCGCTCTGGGGCGGCGGCTGGCTGGGCCAACTCGGGGTGGTGGATTATTCGGGCGGCTATGTCATCCATCTGGCAGCGGCCTCCTCCGGCTTCACCGCCGCCGCCATCATCGGCCCGCGCCTGACCCGCGACCGGGAGAGCTTCCAGCCGAACTCGCTGCTGATCACCCTGGTGGGCGCCGGGATTCTCTGGCTCGGCTGGTCCGGATTCAACGGCGGCGACCCGTATTTCGCCAACATGGACAGCTCGGCGGCGGTGCTGAACACCAATGTGGCGACGGCGGCGGCGCTGCTGACCTGGACCTGCATGGACGTGTTCGCCTTCGGCCTGCCCTCGGTGCTCGGCGCGGTGAACGGCATGATCTGCGGCCTGGTCGCGATCACTCCGGCGGCGGGCTACATTAACGGCTTCGAGGCGATCATCCTCGGCATCGTCGCCTCGGCGCTGCCCTGGTTCACCTGGAACAAGGTCGGCAAGATGGGCTTCATGCGCAAGGTCGATGACACGCTGGGCGTGATCCACACCCACGGCGTCGCGGCTCTGGTTGGCGGCATCGGCACCGGCATCCTCGCGAACCCGCGCATGATCGAATATATAGGCACCGGGAAGGACAGCAACGTGACCGTCACCGGCTGGCTCTACGGCAACTTCCATCAGGTGGTGCTGCAGGTGCTGGGCGCGGTTTTCATCATCGCGGTGAACGTGGTGGGCACTTCCATCATCCTGAACGTGATCCGGCTGGCGGTGCCGCTGCGCCTCGACGACGAGTCGCTGCTGATCGGCGACGATGCCGCCCATGGCGAGGAGGCCTATGCAATCTATGGCGACGGGCTGCGCCGCCCCGTGCTGGGCGACTGAGCCAGGAGACCTTGTTAGAGACGGGCCGGATCACCGCGATCCGGCCTTTTTCGTCCCTGCAGGAATTGCTTTTACGAATCAGTGAATTCTAGGTTATACTTAAGGCAGCAT
>DASTAF010000341.1:0-2477 GCA_035713005.1 Acetobacteraceae bacterium | reverse complement strand
AGCGCCTCGATGATCACCTGCGCGAAGGCGTAAGGGTATTCGTCGGTCAGGGTCAGATGCACCTCGACATGATGGCCCTCCGGCGTCATGTGGCGCAGCAGCAGCCCGGCATTGCCGGTCAGCGCCATGGTCGGCTTGCCGGAAGGCAGGTTGACCACGCCGAGATCGGCGAAGAACACCCCCTGCCGGAACCCGGTGCCCAGCGCCTTGGCGCAGGCTTCCTTGGCCGCGAAGCGCTTGGCGTAGCTCCCCGCCCGCAGCAGAGGCCGGCGCTCGCTGCGGCGGCGCTCGGTCTCGGTGAATATCCGCTCGGTGAAGCGCGTCCCGAAGCGTTCGAGCGTCGCCTCGATGCGCCGGATGTCGCAGAGATCGGAGCCGATGCCGATGATCACGCTATGTCTTCGCCCGTTCCACCTGCGCCACGCCCTGGGTGGCGCGCAGCCCGGCGATCACCTGCGAGAGATGGCGCAGATCGCGCACCTCGATATCCATGAGGCATTCGAAGAAATCCTGCTGACGGTGGACGATCTTGAGATTGGCGATGGTGCCTTCCTGCTTCGCCACCGCGTTGGCGAGGTTGGCGAGGCCGGATTGATTGTTCGCCGCGATCACGCTGACCCGCCCGGTGAAGGGCACGTTCTTCGCCTGGTTGAGCTGGGCGTAGTCCCAGTCCACCTCGATGAAGCGTTCCGGCGTCGCGGCGAAATTCTCCAGCGTCATGCAGTCGCGGGTATGGACAGTCACGCCCTTGCCGGTGTTGACGATGCCGACGATCTTGTCCCCCGGAAGCGGATGGCAGCAGCCGGCGTAATGCACCTCCATGCCGGAGATCAGCCCGGTCAGCGGCAGCCCGGCGGGGCGGGGCGGCAGGCGGGGCTGGCCGCCGACATAGCCGGGCAGCACGCGCGAGCGCGTCTGCGCCCGCAATTCCGGATAGGCGGCGAAGACCACGTCCTTCGGCCCCAGATTGCCGGCGCCGACGGCGATGTAGAGATCGTCGATGCCGGCCTGCTTCAGGGTTTTCAGCGCTGGTTCGAGGATTTTCTCCGATCCGTCCACCCCCTCCTGGCGGAAGGCCTTGGCGAGCATGGCCTTGCCCTGGTCGCGGTGCTGCAGCCGCTGCTGCTGGGCGAGGAAGCGGCGGATGCGCGCCCGCGCCTTGCCGGTGACGACGAACCGCTCCCAGGAGGGCGAAGGCGTGCCGCTCCGGCTGGTCAGTATCTCCACCTGATCGCCGTTCTGCAGCTCGTAGCGCAGCGGCATCAGCCTGCCGTTGATGCGGGCGCCGACGCAGGTATCGCCGATATGGGAATGCACCGCATAGGCGAAATCGACCGATGTGGCCCCGCGCGGAAGCTGGATCAGCTGGCCCTTGGGGGTGAAGCAGAAGACCTGGTCCTGGTAGAGTTCGAGCTTGGTGTTCTCCAGGAACTCGTCGGGCGCCGAATTCTCCAGAATCTCCAGCAGGTCCTGCACCCAGCGGAACTTCTGCACATCCGCCGCCGAGGCATCCATCTGCTTGTACAGCCAATGGGCGGCGACACCGTTTTCGGCGATGGCGTTCATCTCCGCCGTGCGGATCTGGATCTCGATCTTCTGGTTGCGCGGGTGCCGCAGCGTGACCCCGGTGTGCAGGGACTGGTAGCCGTTCGCCTTCGGCGTCGAGATATAGTCCTTGAACCTGCCGCTGATCACCGAGAAGGCGCCATGGATCGCGCCGAGCGCGACATAGCAGCTCTCGCGGGTGGGGACGACAATGCGGAAGGCCATGATGTCGGAAAGCTGCTCGAAGGCGACGTTGCGCCGCTGCATCTTCTCCCAGATCGAGTGGATCGACTTCTCGCGCCCGGCGATGTCGATGACCTCGACGCCCATGAATTCGCACACCCGGCGCAGATCGGCCTTCACCTCGTCGATCACGTCGGCGCCCTGGCCGCGCAGGAAGTTCAGCCGGGTCTGGATCGACTCATAGGCTTCGGGGTCGAGCACGGCGAAGGCCCGGTTCTGCAGCTCGGTCTTCACCCTGTCCATGCCGATGCGCTCGGCGAGCGGGGCGTAGATCTCCATCGTCTCGCGGGCGATGCGCGCCCGCCGGCCCGGATCGCCGACGAAGCCGATGGTCCGCATGTTGTGCAGCCGGTCCGCCAGCTTCACCAGCAGGACGCGGATGTCCTTGCTCATCGCCAGAACCAGCTTGCGGAAATTCTCCGCCTGCTTGGTGCGGTCCGATTGCAGCTCGAGCCGGGTCAGCTTGGTGACACCGTCCACCAGGCCGGCGATCTCATGGCCGAACTGCCGGTCGATGTCGCGCAGGGTGACGCGCGTGTCCTCGATCGTGTCGTGCAGCAGGGCGGTCGCGATGCTGCTGGTGTCGAGCCGGTAGCCGGCGAGGATGTCGGCGACCGCGAGCGGGTGGCTGATATAGGGGTCGCCGTTGTCGCGCCGTTGCAGCCGGTGTGCGTCCTCCGCCACCTGGT
>DASTAF010000340.1:0-4087 GCA_035713005.1 Acetobacteraceae bacterium | reverse complement strand
GCGGCGAGTTCCGCATGGACCTTTATTACCGGCTGAACGGCTTCACCCTGCACATGCCGGCGCTGCGGGACCGCAAGGACCGGGAGGAGCTGATCCGCGCCATCGCCGCCGAGGAAAATGATGGCCTGGGGGTGGAGATCGCCCCGGAGGCGCTCGATGCGCTGCTGGCCTATTCCTGGCCGGGCAATATCCGCGAGCTGCGCAACGTGCTGCGGATGGTGGTGGCGCTGGCGGAGGGGATGACGCTCAACCTCGCCCACCTGCCGCAGCTGATTCAGGAGTCACGCCGGGGAACGGAGGGGCCTGCGGAAAGCCCGGAAGCCAGGGCGGCTGCGCCCGGGACCGATGAAAGGGCGATGCTGATCGAGGCGCTGACGCGCAAGCACTGGCGGATCGGCGCGACCGCCGCGTCGCTTGGGATCAGCCGCAATACATTGTACCGGAAGCTGCATGCCCACGGCCTGATGGACAGGAAGTGAGGGGAGCGCTTCCGGAACCCAGGGGATTCCGGAAGCGGCAGGCTTCTAACTAACCAACCGGGCAGACGCCGTTGGCATCCGCCTTCGGGTTCTTGCTGGTGGGCGGCTTCATCTGGATATTCGCGAAGCTGGACGGTGCCTTGGTCGGGAACGGCGTGCTCCCTGCCTTGTAGCAGTTGGCGGCGAGCAGATAGGCCATGACATCGGCATATTGCTTGGGCTTGAGCGAGCCGGGCGCGCTGAACGGCATGTTGTTGGTGACGATCTGGTCGATGGTCTGCAGGGACCATTTGTTGGTCTGCGCGGTTTTCAGGAAGTTCGTTCCCGCGATCGCCGGCGCCGCAACGCCCTGCAGATTGGCGCCATGGCAGCTGGCGCACTGGCTGCTATAGACAGTTTTTCCCGCCTTCGCCTGCGCCTGGGTATAGGGAATCGTGGTCGAGGCGGCGAAGGCGGTGCCGGAAAGCCCGAATACGGCAACAGCCGCGCCGGCCAGATATGGCGCCACGCCTCGTTTCTTCATGCTCTTGTTCATTGATCCATCCTTCACGTCTAGGGTTGCCGTGTCCGTACTATCCATTGGTTAGTGGCCGAGCGAGGCCGCCGTGCCGCACATCCGGCGCACCTTGGCGGCGGCCGGCATGCTGAAGACCAGGAACCCGTCATGGGGGGAAATCGTCGTGCCGTCCAGATCGGGAATCTTCCATGTCCCGCCATTGGATATCCTGACGGTGCGGAAGGCGAGATAGCCTCCGTGAATCCCGTAGGCCGGCGCCACGTCCGGCGCCGCGCAGGCATCGACTACGCGGGCGCCCGCCGGAACGGCGAGTGCTGTGTTGGCGATCGCGCCTCTCAGCCCACCCAGCACGTCGTAATCGCTCCGCCTGCCCTCCGCCACCTCAAGACTGATCAGGGATTGGGAGATGGCGATCTGGTAGCGCATCAGGCTCTTGGCGTGCCGGGCATCCTGCAGCCGGGCGACGGCGGCCTGCAGATTGGCCTGCACGCCGTGCAGCACCGGAACCCAGGGCGGCGAAGCCTTGCGGTCGAGCAGATGGTCGATGTTCCCCATCGCCCCGGCCTCGTCCCCCGGGGTGCCGGCGGCGGCCATATAGGCATCATCGCCCTGCCCGACGATGGCGTTGATCGCCCGCTGGGCCGCCTTCTGGTAACGGGCGGGGCCGGTGCCGGTATCGTTCTCCGCCGCGATGATCGTGCTGATCGCGCCCTTGATGTCGTGAAGCGCCGCCAGCGCGGTCCGATGATCCGAGCCCGCCGTGCTTCCGGCGAGAGCGGGACCGCTCAGGCCGAGGCTGAGCGCCACGAGAAGAACCGGCCCGCGAAGGCGGGCCGGCTTTGCCATCTTACTTCCCACTGGAGCCGGAATCCCCGCTGGAGCCCGAATTTCCGCCGGAACCCGAGCCGCCATTCGGAAGCGCAAAGACGGTGAGCATCGCGCCGGCATTCTTCGTCGGCAGGGTTGAGATCTGCTGGTTCCCCGCCGGGCCGGACGCGACCGCGATATATTCCTTGCCGCCCATCTCGAATTCCGCCGGCGGCGCGGTGATCGGCGAGCCGGTGTCGTAGGACCAGGCGACATCGCCGCTCTTCGCGTCGAAGGCGTCGAGATTGCCGTTCAGCAGGCCGGAGAAGACCAGCCCGGTCTTGGTCACCAGCGCGCCGCCCACCATCGGCAGCTTCGAGGGCCAGCGCCAGTTGAACACGCCGGTATCGATGTTGATGGCGTTCATCTGCCCGGTGTTCGGGCCGACGAATTTCGGGAAGGCCCCGCCCAGATAGAACTGGCCGGCGATATAGACGGCCTGCTTGGTGGACTTCCACAGCCCGCACTCGTTGCTGCTCGGCACGTAGAAGGTGTTGGTGTTGGGGTCGTAGGTGCCGCCGTTGAACTCGACGCCGCCATTGGTGTTCGGGCAGGCGATGTTGCCGTTGATGCTGGGCTGGGTGTGCTGGTTGTGCTGGAAGCTGACCGCCGTCTTGTAGACCAGCTTACCGTTATCGGCGTTCAGCACCCAGAAATTCCCGCCCTTGTCGCCGGCGGCCACGAGCTTCTGCGGCTGGCCGTTGATCTTGCCGGTGAACAGCACCGGCGGCATCGCCGGGTCCCAGTCATGGGTGTCGTGCGGGATGAACTGGTGATACCACTTCATCTTCGGCGTCTTGCCGGAGATGTCGAGGGCGATCATCGAATTGCTGTAGAGATTCTTGCCCTTGCGCACGGTGCCGAGGAAGTCGGGCTGCGGATTGCCGGCATCGATATAGAGGGTCTGGGTCTTGGGGTTGAGCGCCATGCCGCTCCACACCGCGCCGCCGCCGCGCTTCCAGGAATCGCCGCTCCATGTATTATGCCCCGGCTTGCCCGGTCCGGGGATCGTCTCCCACCGCCAGATCAGCTTGCCGTTCTTGGCGTTGTAGGCGGAGACATTGCCGATGCCGCCCCAGTCGCCATCCGCGACGCCGAGAAGCAGCATGTCCTGTCCCGTCGCCGAATCATGATAGGGAATCGGTGCCATGGTGTAGAAGGAGTTGGTGGGGTCCTGCACCGTCTGCAGATCGAACACCTTCTTGCCCGTCTGAGCGTTGAGCGCGATCAGATGGCCGTCCAGCGTCGCGACATAGACATTGCCGTCCATCAGCGCCACGCCGCGATTGGCGGCGAAGGCGATGACATGGGGATTATCCGAGAAGGTCCATTTCTGCTTCCCGGTCTTGGCGTCGATCGCATAGACATGGTCATGGGCGGAGGTGATGTAGATGGTGTGGTGCCAGATGATCGGCGTCGCTTCCATCGGCGCGTCATCGCTGATGGGAAATTTCCACACCGGCTTCATCTGCTTGACGTTCTGGGGGGTGATCTGATCGGCGGTGACGTAGCGGTTGCCGCTATAGTCTTTCGCGGGGAGAATCCAGTTCTTGTTGCTGCTCGCCGCGTTGGCGTAATCCTGCGGGTTCGGGGCGTTGCCGGACGATCCGCCCGCGGCCATGGCGGTGCCGGTCAGAAGGCATAGTCCGAGGGCCGCTCCCGCGGCCCGGCAGGCAAGGCTGGACGTTCCATGTTTCAGCATGCTGTTTTGCTTCACTGATTTACTCTCCCTTTTTGCGGTCATCGCGATGACAATGCCTGTGATCCGCCCCTTGGCCGGACTTCATCGCCCTTGTTGTAATCCCAATGCGATCGCGAACGCATTACAATGGCTCCATAATTACCGGCCTGGCCAGATTGGCCCGCCTTGACTTTGGATGCCGCGCCGCGCTTTCAAGATCGGCCGGGGCTGTTCCGGCGCTGTCACGAAAATTCGTAACCGCAGCCCCGGCCGACACTGCTTCAGACCCCCGGAATGATTCCAGGGATGATGAATTGCTGGATCAGCACCAGTATGCCCAGCAGAACGGTCAGAATGATGCTGTGGATGAAGGTGCGGGCGAAGACCACGCCTTCGTGCCCTTTCAGATCGGTGACCGAGACGCCCGTCGCGATGTTCTGCGGCGAGATCATCTTGCCCATCACGCCGCCCGAGGAGTTGGTGGCGGCGATCAGGATCGGGCTCAGATGGAGCTGGCGGGCCGCCACCACCTGAAGATTGCCG
>DASTAF010000339.1:0-7190 GCA_035713005.1 Acetobacteraceae bacterium | reverse complement strand
CCTGTGGGAAATCCACGACTACGAGCCGATCCTGCGCGACATGCTGCGCGCCGCCGATGCGCAATCCATCGCCCTCGATACGCTGATTTCCGAGAACGGGCCGGGGCAGTTCGAGGTGACGCTGAAATACGCGGCGGATGCCTTGCTGATCGCTGATTCCGCCGTGCTGTTCAAGCGCTCGATCAAGCAGATCGCCCGCAAGCATGGCCTGGCCGCCACCTTCATGGCCAAGCCTTTCGGCAACTGGGCGGGCAGCGGCATGCATGTGCATATATCGGTGCTGGACGATGCGGGGCGGAACATCTTCACCCGCGATGCGGAGCGTCCGGCGCCGGCGCTCTATCACGCGCTGGGCGGGCTGGTGCGGGCGATGCCTGACACTATGTTAGTCCTGGCCCCGCACGCCAATTCCTTCCGCCGCTTCGCCCCCGGCACCCACGCGCCGGTGAACGGCGATTGGGGGCATGACAACCGGATGGCGGCGATCCGCGTGATCAATGCCGATCCCCGCGCCGCCCGCATCGAGCACCGGGTCGCGGGCGCCGATTGCAACCCCTATCTCGCCTTCGCGGCGCTGCTGGGCGGGATGCTGGACGGGATCGAGACCGAGGCCGATCCGGGGCCGGAGACTTTGGGCGACCGGACCGGGGCGCTGGCGCCGAAGCTGCCCATCGCCTGGTCCGGGGCGACGGAGCGCTTCGCCAGTTCCCCTTGCGCGGCGAAGATTTTCGGCGAGAAATTCCAGTCGATCTTCACCGCCTGTAAGCGGCAGGAAATCGCCGAGTTCCGGCGCCGGGTCTCGGATGTCGAGTACGACGCCTATCTGAAGAATGCGTGAGATGGCGCGCAACGTCACTGTCTCCGTCACCCAGATGGCATGCGGTGACGAGCGCGGCGCCAATATCGCCCGCGCCGAATCCCTGGTGCGCCGGGCGGCGCGGGATGGGGCGCAAATCATATTGCTTCAGGAACTATTCGAAACGAAATATTTCTGCCAGGATCAGATCGCGGCGCGCTTCAGCCTGGCGAGCCCCATCGCCGAAAATGCGGCGGTCCGGCATTTCCGGGGGGTGGCGGCGGAGCTCGGCGTGGTGCTGCCGATTTCGGTTTTCGAGCGCGCCGGTCAAAGCTTTTTCAATTCCATCGCCATCATCGACGCCGATGGCGCGCGGCTCGGCGCCTACCGCAAATCCCACATCCCGGACGGGCCGGGCTATACCGAGAAATTCTACTTCTCGCCCGGCGATACCGGCTTTCGCGTCTGGGACACGAAGTTAGCCCGCATCGGCGTCGGCATCTGCTGGGATCAGTGGTTCCCCGAATGCGCGCGGGCGATGGCGCTGAAGGGGGCGGAAATCCTGCTCTACCCGACCGCCATCGGCTCCGAGCCGCAGGATGCCGCCCTCGATTCCCGCGACCACTGGCAGCGGGTGATGCAGGGCCATGCGGGGGCGAATCTGATGCCGCTGATGGCCTCCAACCGCATCGGCACGGAACCCGGCGCGCACGGCACTTCCATCACCTTCTACGGCAGCTCCTTCATCGCCGATCATCATGGCGCGAAAATCGCCGAGGCCGGCCGCGCCGAGGAGGCGGTGCTGACGGCGAGCTTCGATCTCGACGGGATCGCCGCCGCCCGCGCCGCCTGGGGCGTGTTCCGCGACCGCCGCCCCGATCTCTACAGGCCGCTGCTCAGCCTGGACGGGACCGTTTCTTGAACACCCCGCGCCAGGACGGGTTCCGGATGCCGGCGGAATGGGAGCCGCATGAGCGCTGCTGGATGATCTGGCCGGAGCGCCCGGATAACTGGCGGGATGATGCGAAGCCCGCCCAGCAGGCCTTCGCCCGGATGGCGGCGGCGATCTCGCGCTATGAGCCTCTAACAATGCTGGCCTCCGCCGCGCAGCGGCAAGCGGCGCGAAATGCTCTGCCCGCCTGCGTCGACATCATCGAGATGCCCAGCAATGATTCCTGGGCACGCGACACCGGCCCCAGCTTCGTCACCAATGGCAGGGAATTGCGCGGCGTCGACTGGCGGTTCAACGCATGGGCCGGGCTCTATGCCCCCTGGGACGCCGATGACCGGCTGGCCTCATCCTTGTGCGACCGCCTCGGCATTCCCTGCTACCGCGCGCCTTTGGTGCTGGAGGGCGGCGCCATCCATGTCGATGGCGAAGGCACCGCGCTCGTCACCGAAGCCTGCCTGCTCGATCCCGCCCGCAACCCCGGCGTCACCCGCCCGATGATGGAATCCTGGCTCGCGGATTATCTTGGCGTCACCACCATAATCTGGCTCGGCCAGGGAATTCCGGAGGACGAAACCGGCGGCCATGTCGATAATCTCGCCTGCTTCGCCTCACCGGGGCGGGTGCTGCTCGCCTGGTGTGGTGATCCCGCCGATCCGCATCATGACGTCTCGCGCGATGCCGAGGCGCGCCTCCGGCGGCACGGCATGGAGATCATCAAACTGCCGATGCCGCCGCCGATGTTCATCACCGCCGCCGAGGCCGCCGGCATTCAGCCCGGCGACAGCAACATGCAGCGCGGCGAAGGCGCCCGCCTCGCCGCCTCCTACGTGAATTTCTACCTCGCCAACGGCGCCGTCATCGCGCCCGCCTTCGGCGCGGCTACCGACGGCGAAGCCGCCGCCATTCTGGCGCGGGCCTTTCCGGGGCGCGAGATCGTCATGCTGCCGGCGCGCGAGATTCTGCTCGGCGGCGGCAACATCCATTGCATCACCCAGCAGCAGCCGGCGACGGCGCCTGCCGGGCGGTGCCGACAGCAAGCCGCGGGATTCAACAACGCGGCGCAGGGATAAGAACACGGTTGCAGGAACAGGGCCGACAAGGAGCAAACGAATGAACACCGAGCTGAGGGCGAATTCCCTCTCCTTTATCGAATCCATCGTGATGGGCATCGCCGGCTCCGCGCCCGGCTACACCATCGCCGTCACCGCCGCCACGCTGATCGGCACGGCGGGGCTGCTCTCGCCGGGCAGCCTGCTGATCTTCGCGGTGCCGATGCTGGGCATCGCCGTCGCCTACAAGGCGCTGACCCGGCGGATGGTGAATGCCGGCGCCGCCTATGACTGGACGAGCCGCGTCTTCGGCAAGCTGATGGGCTTCTTCTCCGGCTGGGCGCTGCTGGTCGCCTCCATGGTCTTCATGGTCACCGGCAGCCTGCCCATCGCGACGGCAACGCTGAATTTCGTCGCCCCCGCGCTGGTGAAAAGCGTCTATGCCACCACCGGGGTCGCCACCATCTGGTTCCTGCTGATCGCGGCGGTGCTGATCATCGGCATCAAGATCACCAGCCGCATCCAGATGATCATGACCTCCATCGAGCTGGTCATCCTCGCCGCCGTCGCCATCGCCGCCTTCGTCCATGCCGGGGCGCATGGCACGGTCAATCACTTCTCCTGGTCCTGGTTCGGCTTCCACTACACCGCCGCCGGCTTCGGCGCCGCCGCCCTGGTGGTGGTGTTCTTCTACTGGGGATGGGATGTCACCTCGAACCTCTCCGAGGAGACCAGGGACGCGCCGGTGAATGCCGGGAATGGCGGCTTCGGCAGCGTGTTCGTCACCATCGCCTTTTATGTCGCCTTCACCATGGCCGCTTTGTTCCTGTTCACCCTGAAGGACGCGCAGGGCTATAGCGACAACATCGTCTATCAGATCGCCCTCGCCTCCGGGCTGGGCCGCACCGGCGGGCTGTTCGCCTCCATCGCGGTGATCCTCTCCTCCATCGCCACGCTGGAGACCACCATGCTGCAATTCTCCCGCACCCTGTTCGCGATGGGGCGGGACGGGGCGATGCCGCCGCGTTTCGGCGTGGTCGATTCCCGCACCCAGACCCCGGTGCGGGCGATGTACCTGCTCATCGGCGTCGGGCTGGTGGTGCTGTGGGTCTCCTCGCTGATGCCCTCGGTGAACGCGATCATCACCGATTCGGTGAACGCCATCGCCATCCAGGTCGCCTATTATTACGGGCTGGCCGGGCTGGTCGCCGCCTGGATGCTGCGCCGGGTGTACCGGGAATCCATCGCCCGCTGGATCGGGCTATGCCTGTTCCCGGCGGCCAGCGCGATCTTCCTGTTCGTGATGGCGATCTACGCGATCACCACCTTCAACACGATCACCAATATCGTCGGCATCGGCGGGCTCGTCGCCGGCATCGTCTTCTTCCGCCCGAGCCGGACGGTGGTTCCCGCCGCGCCCTCGCCGGCCGTGGCCGCCGAATAGCGGATCAGCCGGGCTTCGCGGCCTCCGCCGTCACCAACACCCCATGCCGGGTCTCCTCCGGCAGGCAGAGGGCGGCGATGGCGGGGGCGAGCGCCTCGGGATGCGGCAGGCCGGACGGGTCCTCCCCCGGATAGGCCTGGGCGCGCAGGCCGGTCGCCGCCTTCACCGGGTCGAAGAGATTGACCCGCAGATTGCTGGAAGCCACCTCCAGCGCCCAGGTGAGCGCCAGATTCTGCCGCGCCGCCATGCTGGCGCCGAAAATCCCCCAATAGGCGTGCGGGCTGGTGGCCTGGCTCGATGTCAGCACCACCGCCCGCCCGGCGGGGGCGGCGCGCAGCAGCGGCTCGGTGGTGCGGATCAGCCGCCATGTCGCCGTCACGTTGATGCCGAAGGCGGGCTCCCACTGCTCCGGCATGATATGCGAGACCGGGGTGAGCAGGCCGAGCGAGCCCGCCGCGTGAACCAGTATGTCCAGCCGCCCGAAGCGCTCGTAGAGGCTGGGGCCGATCGCGTCCGTCACCTCGCCATTGGTCAGGTCGGCGGGCAGCAGCGTGGCCTCGCCGCCCAGGGCGCGGATGGCGTCGTCGGTCCTGGCCAGGGCGATATCGTCCCGCGCCGCGATCACCACATGCGCCCCGGCCCGCGCCAGCTCGATGGCGGCGGCGGCGCCCAGCCCGCGGCTTGCCCCGGTGACCAGGGCGATGCTGCCGGAAAGCGCCCTATCCGCCACGGGGCTTCCGCTTGTTGACGAAATCATCCACCCCCCGCAGGGCGCAGGCCTGCATCATGTTGCGGGCCATGGCGCTTCCGGCAAGCTCATAGGCGGCATCAATGGGAAGCTCGATCTGGCGGTAGAACTGGGCCTTGCCGATGGCGATGGCCTCCGCCGGCTTGGCGAGGATGGCGGAAACCAGCGCCTCGATCTCCCCATCCAGCGCCGCCGCCGGCACGGCGCGGTTGATCAGCCCGCGCTCCGCCGCCTCGGCGGCGCCGATCATGCCGCCGGTGAGCAGCATCTCCATCGCCTGCTTGCGCGGCATGGCGCGGGCGAGGGCGACGCTGGGGGTGGAGCAGAACAGGCCGAGATTGATCCCCGAAACCGCGAAGCGCGCCTCCTCCGCCGCGACGGCGAGATCGCACATGGCGACGAGCTGGCAGCCCGCCGCCGTCGCCACCCCCTGCACCCGCGCGATCACCGGCTGCGGCAGGGCTTGCAGGGAAAGCATCATCCGGCTGCAGCGGGCGAACAGATCGCGGTAGCGGTCCTCGTCCGGGGCCGCCAGCATCTCCTTCAGGTCGTGCCCGGCGCAGAAGGCCCTGCCCTCGGCGGCGAGGATAACGGCCCGCGCTCCGGCATCCTCCCGCAGCGCATCCAGCGCCTCCTGCAGCGCCGCCAGCATGGAATCCGAAAGCGCGTTGAAGGAGGCGGGGCGGTTGAGCGTCAGCCGCACCACGCCCCGCGCGTCGCGCTCGACGCGCAAGGGGGAACTCTGCTCGATGATCGCGTCCATGGGCGGATTATGCGGCGGCCCGGCCTCACCGGCAAGCGATGTCATGCCGCCTCCACCAGCACCAGCCGCCGGTAGCGCACCCGGCCGAGCGGGATCACCCCGGCCACGTCCTTGCGCGCCTCGGCCAGGATGACCCCCGCCATGCCCGGCAGCACGTGCCGGCCGATCCGGTCGGCGAAATCGGCGCTGCGCAGGGCGAGGCCGTTGCGGAAGGGCGGCAGATACAGCGTGGCGTCCCGCCTTTCGGTGCTGAACAGGCTGGCATTGAGCTGCCGCCCGAGCTGGGAGGCGGAATAGGGATGGCCGTAGCCGAACGGGGTGCGCTCCAGATAGGCCCAGGCGGAGCTGCGGTTCGGCACCGCCACCAGCAGCCTGCCGTCGCTCCGCAGCACCCGCCACACCTCGCGCAGCATGCGCCGGGCATTGTCCGCCTGTTCGAGCCCGTGGATCATCAGCACCCGGTCGAAGCTGAGATCGGGGAAGGGCAGGGCATCCTCCTCCGCCGTGCAGGAGAGGCTGGGGCGGCGCACCGGCCAGCGGGCCGCGCCGATCTGCGCCGGGGTGAGGGCGATGGCGCGCTCCGCCTGGTCCCGCCAGAGCCGCAGATAGGGGGCGGTATAGCCGATGCCGAGCACGGATTCCCCCTTCAGATCGGGCCAGAAGGCGAGAAGCCGGGCCCGGATCAGCCGCGCCGCCACGATGCCGAGCCTGGTGGTGTAGAAATCCGCCGCTTCGCTCACATCTACCGCCATGGGGCCTGCTATAGCATCGTTGCGAATGGAAAGAGAGATTGATCATGACCCTGACCGTGCGGCGCGTGCCGATGCTGAGCGACAATTACGCATGGCTGCTGAAGGACGAGGCGAGCGGCGCCACCGGCTTCGTCGATCCGGCGGACGAGGCGGCGGCATCGGCGGCGGTGCGGGAAGCGGGCGGGCGGCTGGATTTCGTCCTGCTGACCCATCATCACGACGATCATACCGCCGGGGCGGCGGGGCTGGCGCGCGGGTTCGGCGCCAGGATCGTGGGTAACCGGGCGGACCGGCGGCGGCTGCCGAAACTCGATGTCGAGCTGGCGGAGGGGGATGATTTCGCCCTCGGCGGCGCCCATGCCCGGATCATCGACACGCCCGGCCACACGGTCGGCCATGTCGCCTATGCCTTCGAGGCGGATCGCGCCCTGTTCTGCGGCGACACGCTGTTCAGCCTCGGCTGCGGCAGGCTGTTCGAGGGCACGCCCGCGCAGATGTTCGCGAGCCTGCGCAAGCTCGCCGCGCTCGATCCGGAGACGCTGGTCTATTGCGGCCATGAATATACCGCCTCCAACGCGCGCTTCGCCCTTTCCGCCGATCCGGAAAACCCGGCGCTGCGGGAGCGCGCCGCCGAGGTGGAGCGGCTGCGGGCGGAGGGCAGGCCGACCATTCCGGTGAAGCTTTCG
>DASTAF010000338.1:0-3028 GCA_035713005.1 Acetobacteraceae bacterium | reverse complement strand
GAAGCGGAGCGGCCTTCTTGGCCGTGAGCATCGGAGCGCAGCAAACGGGCGTCAGAGGGCCGGCATAGTAGAGTTTTATCCGTCTTGCCCACCCCCCGGCGCTTGTGGTGTTATACTAACAATGCACGCCGACGCGCCCTCTCTGGCCGAACGCTTCGCCCTCATCATCGAGGCGCTGTGCGCTGCCGTCGCCCGCCGCGTCGGTCCCCGTTTCCTTGGCGGACTCGCCGGTCCGCTCATCATCCTCATCCGCGCCCGGCTCCGCCGCATCGCCGCCCGCTTCACCCGTCTCGCCACCCATCCCGCGCCGCCCCGCCGCGCCGCCCGCCCCTCGCGCCCGGTGCCGGTCGATCCGTTCCCCGCCCTGCGCCGCTTCGCCTCGCTGCTGCGGCTGGTGCCGGAAACCGCCGCCCTCGCCTCGCAATTGCGGCATCTGCTGGCCGATTCACGGATGAAGGCGCTTCTTGAAGCCACGCCCGAACTCAGGCGCACTCTCCGCCCGCTCTGCCGGATGCTCGGCATCCGCGCCGCGAAATCACCACCATCACCACCCGGACACGCCATCCCGAGCCGGGAGCAACCCGCTCACCCGATCCCGCCCCGCCTGCCGCCGCCGATTCTTTCGCAAGCCCCGGCCTGACCGCGCCTTCGCACGCCCATATCGTTTCATAATCGAAACATAATCCGGCATCACTCCTCGTTCCTGAACGGCGATGCCTCCGCAAGCTCGGCCATTTCCGCCTCGACGGAGGGCCGCTCGTGGTCGAGGAACTGCGCCACCGCCCGCTCCAGCCCCCGATTGCCGATCCAGTGCAGCGAATAGGTCGGCTTCGGCAGATAGCCGCGCTGGATCTTGTGCTGGCCCTGCGCCCCCGCCTCCACCCGCTTCAAGCCGTGGCGGATGGCGAAGTCGATCGCCTGGTAATAGCACAGCTCGAAATGCAGGAAGGGGATGTCCTCGATACTGCCCCAGTTGCGGCCATAGAGCGCCTCATCCCCCATCAGGTTGAGCGCCCCCGCGATCGGCTTGCCCGCCCGGAAGGCCATCATCAGCACCACCCGCTCGCCCAAAACCTCGCCGAGCAGCGGGAAGAACCGCTCGGTCAGATAGGCGCCACCCCATTTGCGATCCACGGTCGAGAGATAGAAGCGGTAGAAGGCGCGCCATTCCGCCCGCCCGATCTCCGGCCCGCGCAGGGCGCGAATCTCCAGCCCCGCCTGCGCCTCCCGCCGCTCCCGCCGGATCGCCTTGCGCTTGCGGGCGTTGAGCCGGGCGAGAAACGCCTCGAAATCGGCATAACCTTCATTCTCCCAGTGATATTGCACGCCAAGGCGCCGCAGCCAGCCGGCATTGCCCAGCGCGATCCACTCCGCCTCGGTGCAGAAGGTGATATGGGCGGAGGAGCAGCCGAGGCTGCGCGTCGCCTCGATCAGCCCCCGGCCCAGCCCTTCCGGCGCGATGCCGGGGCGGCAGAGCAGGCGCGGGCCGGGCACGGGGCTGAACGGCACCGCCATCTGCAGCTTCGGGTAATATTCGCCGCCCGCGCGCTCGAAGGCATTGGCCCAGCCATGGTCGAACACGTATTCGCCATAGCTGTGCGCCTTGGCATAGGCGGGTGCGGCGGCGGCCAGCCTGCCCTCGCCATCCCGCAGCACCGCATGCTGCGGATACCAGCCGGTTTTTGCCCCCACCGAGCCGCTTTCCTCCAGCGCGCGCAGGAATTCGTGGCGCACGAAGGGGTTGCCGGTGCCGGGCAGCGCGTTCCACTCGGCGGCATCCACCGCGCCGATATCGCTGTGCAACGTGAGGGTGAATTCTGCGGCTGACTGGTCCATGAAGCCAATATGCCCCGCTTCGCGCCCAAGCCAAGGCTTGCGCATCACCCATGGCCCGCGCGAAAAGCAGGCGAGACACGGAAGGACGAATCATGGGCGAACGACCAGCACCGATCACCCCAGCCGCCGAGGCGCGCCTGGCCGATTACCGCCCGCCCGCCTTTCTGGTCGATACGGTGGACCTGATCTTCGATCTCGAACCCGCCGCCACGCGGGTGCGGGCCAGCCTCGCCCTCCGCCGCAACCCTGCGCATGGCGATGCGACGGCGCCGCTGCATCTCGATGGCGAGGATTTGAGCCTGAAATCCGTCCTGCTCGATGGCCAGCCGTTCACCGATTACGAGTTCAACGCGCGCGGGCTGACCATCGCCGATGTGCCGGACGAGTTCACGCTGGATACCGAGGTCATCATCGACCCCTCGGCCAATACCGAGCTTTCCGGCCTCTATGTCTCGCGCGGGGATTTCTTCACCCAATGCGAGGCGGAGGGCTTCCGCCGCATCACCCTGTTTCCGGACCGGCCGGACGTGATGGCCCGCTTCACCGCCACGCTGATCGCCGATGCGAAGCGCTATCCGGTGCTGCTTTCGAACGGCAATCCGGTGGATAAGGGCGAGCGGGATGACGGCAGGCATTGGGTGAAATGGGAGGACCCGCACCCGAAGCCGTGCTATCTGTTCGCGCTGGTGGCGGGCGATCTGGTCGCGGTGCGGGATGCGTTCACCACCATGTCGGGCCGTCGCGTGGCGCTGGGGATCTATGTCCGCCGCGGCGACGAGGACAAATGCGCCCATGCCATGCGAGCGGTGATCAAGTCGATGCGCTGGGACGAGGAAGTGTTCGGCCTCGAATACGATCTCGACATCTTCAACATCGCCGCCGTTAGTGACTTCAACATGGGGGCGATGGAGAACAAGGGCCTCAACATCTTCAACACCTCGTTGGTGCTGGCCCGGCCGGAAACCGCGACCGATGCCGATTACGAGAGCATCGAGCGCGTCATCGCCCATGAGTATTTCCACAACTGGACCGGCGACCGGGTGACCTGCCGGGACTGGTTCCAGCTTTCGCTGAAGGAGGGCCTGACCGTGTTCCGCGACCAGGAATTCGGCGCCGACCAGGGCAGCCCGAGCCTGAAGCGGATCAGCGACGTGCGGCGGCTGCGCGCCTCGCAGTTCAAGGAGGATGCCGG
>DASTAF010000337.1:0-4834 GCA_035713005.1 Acetobacteraceae bacterium | reverse complement strand
TTGCTGCGGTGGCGGACCAGATCGGCCACGCTCATGCCATGCTGGCGCCAGAGCCGGAAAAGCCGGTCGAATTCCGGATTGCGCGTGGTGAGCATGCCGCCTTCGCCCGTCGTCACAATCTTCCTCGGGTGGAAGGAGAAGCAAGCGATGTCGCCATGCGGAGCGCCGATATTCTCCCACCTGCCGCCGCTGAGGATTTTCGAGCCGATGGCGCAGGCTGCATCCTCGATCACCGGCACTCCATGATCGCGCGCCAGTGGCAGGATACGCCCAAGATCGCAGGGCATTCCCATCTGATGCACGCACAGGATCGCCTTGGTTTTCGATGTGAATGCCGCCGCGATGCCGTCCGGATCGATGTTGAAATCGTCAATCCCGATATCGACGAATACCGGCTGTGCGCCGCACTGACGGATTACGTTCGCGGTGGCAATGAAGCTGGAGCTGACGGTGATCACCTCGTCGCCACGCCCGACGCCCGCGGCTAGCAGGGCCAGATGAAGCGCCGTGGTGCAGTTGGAAACGGCGCAGGCATAGGGCGCGCCGACCAGTTCGGCGAACTCGGCCTCGAAGCGCGCCACCTCGGCGCCCTGGGAGATCCAGCCTGAAAGCACCGCCTTGGACGCGGCATCGGCTTCCGGCTGCCCGAGCAATGGCTTCGCGATCGGGATCATAGGGTTGCCTCCGCAAGCCGCGCGCCAGTCTGTTGCTCGCGCCACCAGCCGACAAGATCGCGAAGCCCGGCTTGCAGCGGAATCTTCGTCTCGAATCCTAGAACCTCCTTTGCCGCGCGGGTGCTCGCCAGCCGGCGCCGAACCGGATTGACCGGATTGTCGCCGACATGGACGGGGACAAGATCCTCTCGCCCCATGACCTTGGCCAGATGCCGGGCCAGCTCCAGAAGGCTTGTCTCGACGCCAGAACCGATGTTGAAGACCATGTCGGTCGCGGGACTGGCCGCCGCCAGCAGATTGGCCCTGGCTACATCCGCGACGTGGATGAAATCCATGGTCTGCAATCCATCTCCGAAGATCAGGGGAGGTTCACCCCTCGCGATCCGCTCCATCCAGCGGATCAGCACCTCCGTGTATTTCCCGTGCACATCCATGCCGGGGCCGTAGACGTTGAAATAGCGCAGCGCGACGTAATCCAGCCCATGCATGTCGTTGAAGGACCGCAGCATGCCCTCGCCGAAGGCTTTCGCGGCGCCGTACAGGGTGCGGTTGTCGTATGGGTTCTGCCTCTCCGTCGTGGGGAACTCGTCCGCCGTGCCATAGACCGAGGCGGAGGAGGCGAAGACGACCTTGCGCACGGATGCCCGGACGCATTCCTCAAGCAGATTGAAGGTTGCGTCCACCATGACCTCGACCGCCTCGCGCGGTTCGGCGGCGCAATGAGTGATCCGCAGGGCGGCCTGGTGGAACACCGTGTCCACCCCCTGAATGCACTGCCTGACCACCTCGCGGTCGCGGATATCCTCCTCGATCAGGCGTATTTTAACGAGGCCGCAAGCTGGCCCCAGATTTTCGATCCTGCCGCGCACCATGTTGTCGATGACGACGATCTCGCGGCATTTTGCCCGGCCGAGAAGCTCGACGATTTTCGAGCCGACGAAGCCGGCGCCGCCGGTCACCAGCACCTTCTTGCCCGCGAGATTTCCTTCATTCATCATCCTGCTGCTCCGCGTCCTTGCTTTTCTGAAATTCATCGCGCCGCTTGATCACCCGCGCCGGCACGCCGACGGCCGTGGTGAAGGCTGGAATATCCCGAGTCACCACCGCCCCGGCGCCAACGATGGCCCCCGCGCCGATGGTGATGCCGGGAAGCAGCACCGTGCCGATCCCCGTATCCGCGCCCATGCATACGCGCACCGGCGCGATGGCGAGATCCGTCATGACGAAGGGTACATTGGCGGGCATGCCTGTATGCTCGGAGCCGAGAATCCTGGTGCTGGGCCCCAACCCCACATGATCCTCGAGCACAAGGTCGCGGGCGTCGAGAAAGCATTGCGGCCCGATCCACACCCGGTCTCCCACGACGAATCTGCCATCATGCCGCCCCTGGATCACCGCCTGATCACCGATGAACACGCCATCGCCGATCTCGAAGGTTTCGGGATTGCGCAGGCAGACATTGATCCCGATCCGCAGGCCGGAGCCACAGCGCTTGGCGAGCGCGCGCAGGCAAACCCGGCGCATCATCGAATCGAACCAGCTCCCGCTCTGGCTGAAGCGCTGGAACAGCGCCAGCCTTTGCTCCAGGTCGTGGTGCTCCCGCAACTCCTCGGCGAGTTCCACTTCGAAGGCGGGATCCGGCAGAAGATCCCGCCTGCCATTGACGGCTCTGACGATCCTTACCGGGGCCTGGCTAAGCGACACGGCGGGCACCTCCCTGCAGAATATCCTCAAGCACGCCGCAGACCTGATCCACCTGCGCGAAGCTCAGTTCGGGAAAGACCGGCAGTGACAGCGTTTCCGCGGCAAAGGCCTCCGCGACAGGAAAAGCACCCCGGCCATAGCCCAGATCGGCGTAGGCCGGCTGCAGATGGACCGGCAGCGGATAATGGATTCCGCTCGCTATGCCCGCTCTCGCTAGCATTTCGCGGATGAGGTCGCGTCCGGCGAGGCGGATGGCATAGACGTGATAAACATGCTCACCCTCCGGCGCGGATGCTGGTCTGCGCAGATCGAGCCCCGCCAGCCGCGCGTCATATCGTGCGGCGATAGCGCGCCTGGCCGCTGTCCAGGCCTCAAGATGCCGCAGTTTCACGCCCAGTATGGCACCCTGAACCGCATCCATGCGGAAGTTGAACCCTTTGACGGCGTGAACATATTTCTCCTCCTGCCCCCAGTCGCGCAGGATGCGGGCGCGGCGCGCCAGATCGGCGTCATCCGTAACCAGGGCTCCGCCCTCTCCGCAGGCTCCAAGATTTTTGCCCGGATAGAAGCTGAAGCAGCCGATCCGGCCCAATGACCCCGCCGGCCGGCCGCGATACCGGGCGGCATGTGCCTGCGCCGCGTCTTCGATCACCATGATGCCGCGGCTGCGGGCGATCGCGTTGATCGAATCCATGTCGGCCACTCGGCCATGCAGGTGAACCGGAATGATCGCCTTGGTCCTGGGCGTCAGCGCCGCCTCCAGGCCGTGTGGATCGAGCGTGCCGGTTTCAGGGTCTATATCGACGAAACGCGGCGTCGCGCCGGCGTAAAGTACGGCGGCCACTGTGGCGACGAAAGTCATCGGCACGGTGATGACCTCGTCGCCGGGGCCCACTCCGGCGGCCAGCAGCGCCAGATGCAGGGCGGAGGTGCCCGAGTTCACCGCAACGGCATGGCGGACGCCGCAGAGGGCGGCGAATGAATGCTCGAACGCCTCGACGGCATCGCCCAGCACATAGTGCCCCGAGTCAAGTACGCCGGCGACGGCGGCATGGAGATCCTCCCTGAGCGTGCGGGCCTGGGCGCGCAGGTCAAGGAATGGAATGTTGCTCTGCATCACGAAGCCTTCCTGTAGGTCTGGAGATCGATCGGATGGCCGCGCTGCGCCATCGATCGTGTCGCGTTTTCAAGGATCTCGATGACGCGCAGGCCCATCAGCCCGTCGGTGATCGGCGTGTCCCGCGCCTTGATGCAGCCGATGAAATGCCGCGTCTCGGCAAGCAGCGCCTCGGTCGTCGCCAAGCGAGGCGCGGTCATGTCGCCGACCCGGTAGGAGACCAGCATGCGGTGAATCTCCTCGCTGTCGGGATTGAGGCTGATCCCGCGGTCGTAGATCTTGATCTTCTCGCTGATCTCCAGGTCATCATAGACGACCATGCGCCGGTTGCCGCTCAGGATGGACTGGCGGATTTTCACCGGCGAGAGCCAGTTCACGTTGAGGTCGGCGATGAAGCCGCCGTCGAAGAACAGGGTGACATGCGCCATGTTCGCCGGGCGGCCGCTGACATGGCTGGCGCCGCTAGCCGAAACAGCGATTGGGCGGCTGCCCAGGCAGTGCTGCAGGATCGCGACGTCATGGACGGCGAGGTCCCAGATGACATCGACATCCGTCTGGAACAGGCCCAGATTTACCCGGTTGGAAATGTAGTAATAGATATCGCCGAGGTCGCCCGCGACGACGAGCTCGCGCAGCTTCTCCACCGCCGGGGTATAGCAGAAGGTATGATCGACGAGCAGCACCAGCCCGCGCGCGGCGGCCTCGTCGACGAGGATGCTCGCCTGCTCGACCGTGCTGGTGATCGGTTTCTCGATCAGCACGTGCTTGCCTGCCCGCAGCGCCGCGCGCCCCAGCGGAAAATGCGTCCTCACCGGTGTTGCGATCGCTATGGCGTCAATGAGGGGATCGGCCAGCATATCCGTCCAGTCCGTCGTGCACCGCACGCCGGGATAGCGCCGGCCTGCGCGGGCAAGCGCGGCCGGAGAGGAGTCGGCGACCGCGACGAGGCGGCAATCTTCCGTCTCGGTGAAGCAGCGGGCGAGATTTGGTCCCCAATAACCGTAGCCGATAAGGCCGACGCCGATCATTGCCGCACTCCTTCCATCGCTGTGATTTCATTTTTCCGGCCTGCCGTCAGAGAGGATGGATGCGTTCTCGCATCCCCGACGACGCGCGCCGGCACCCCTGCGACAATGGCATGATCCGGCACATCCCGAGTCACCACGGCACCGGCGCCGATCATCGCCTGCTCCCCGATGGTGATGCCCGCGAGGATGGTGGCATTCGAGCCGACCGATGCCCCGCGCCGAACCAGCGTCGGCACGACCATCCAGTCCAGCTCCGTCTGCGGAGAACCATCCATGTTCGTCGCGCGGGGAAACAGATCGTTGGTGAAAAC
>DASTAF010000336.1:0-4566 GCA_035713005.1 Acetobacteraceae bacterium | reverse complement strand
TTGCAGCCAGGGCAGGAAAATCGCCAGAAGCAACCGCATCGCTCATCCTTCCGTTCCGGAACGACGGGCTAGTGTATCGAAGGATGCCCCGGTTGTCACCGGCTGAATGTAACCGCCGGTAAGGCCGCGCCCGTGCCCCTGCCCCTGGCCTATCTCTCGCTGGCCCTGTCGATGGCCCTGGTCGGGGCGAACGTGGTGGTGATGAAGCTGCTCTCGGCGGCGCTGCCGGTCTTCGTCATCCTGCTGCTGCGCTGCACGCTCGCCGCCGCCATGCTGGCGCCCTTCGCCCGGCTCGGCAGCCCGCCCTCCGGCCGGGCGCTGGTCAATCTCGGCCTGCAGGGGCTGTTCGGCACCCTGCTGTACAATGCCGGCGTGCTGGCGGGGCTGCAGCGCACCGGCGCCCTGCAGGCGGGGCTGGTGCTGGCGACGCTGCCCGCCGTGGTCGCCATCGGGGCGGTGATCTTCCTGCGCGAGAGCCTGGCCCCGCGGCAATGGGCGGCGGTGGGGCTGGCGGTGGGCGGCATCGCCGTCGTCTCCCATGCCCGGCTGGCCGGCGGCAGCCTTTCCGGCGATGCGCTGGTCTTCGCCGGAGTGTGCGGGGAGGCGGGCTACATGCTGCTGGCGCGGCGCATATCGGGCCGCGTGCCGCTCGCCCAGGCGGTGTTCTTCATGCAACTGGCCAGCGCCGCGCTCTCCGCCCCCATGGCGCTCGCCTCCTGGCACGCGGCGCGGTTCAGCCCCGGCATCGGCGCTCTGCTGGCGCTGCACAGCCTCACCACCAGCGTGCTGGCCATGCTGCTCTGGTATTTCGGCCTTCGCCGCGTCACCGCTGGCCGGGCCGGGCTGTTCACGATATTCCTCCCCGCGACGGCGGCGCTGCTGGCGATTCTCGTCCTGGGTGAAAGCTTCCACCGGATCGATCTGCTGGGGCTGATCCTGATGGCGGGCTCGATGCTGCTGGCGGCGACAGGGAAGAAGGAGCGGAGATGAGCGAGACCATATTGATCACCGGGGCGACGGCGGGGCTGGGCGCCGCCTTCGCCCGCCGCTTCGCGCGGGACGGCCACCGGGTGATCGCCACCGGGCGCAGGCAGGATCGGCTCGACGAGCTGCGCGCCGAGCTGGGCGAGGCAGTGCTGCCCTGGGCGCTCGATGTCACCGACAAGGAGGCCGTGGCGGCCTTGCCGCGGGCGCTGCCGGCGGACTGGCGGGAGGTTTCGGTGCTGGTGAACAATGCCGGGCTGGCGCTCGGCACCGCCCCCTCCTTCGAGGCCGATCTGAAGGACTGGGACACCATGGTAGCCACCAACATCACCGGGCTGATCCACATGACCCATGCCTTCCTGCCCGGCATGGTGGCGCGAAACCGCGGCACCATCATCAATATCGGCAGCACGGCGGGCAGCTATGCCTACGCGGGCGGCCATGTCTATGGCGCGAGCAAGGCCTTCGTGCGGCAATTCTCGCTCGCCCTGCGCTCGGACCTCGCCGGCCGCAACGTGCGGGTGACGGATGTCGAGCCCGGCCTGATCGGCGGCAGCGAGTTCAGCCTAGTGCGTTTCAAGGGCGACCCCGAGAAGGCGAGCAAGCCCTATGAGGGGGTGACGCCGCTGAGCCCGGAGGATATCGCCGAAACCTGCTCCTGGATCGTCGGCCTGCCGCCGCATGTGAACGTCAACCGGATCGAGCTGATGCCCACCTGCCAGGCTCCGGCAGGCCCCACCGTCAAGCGGAACCCAGGCTGACCCGCCGGATCACCCGGAAATCGGCTCCCGGCGCCGCCTCCAGGCAGAGGGCTATGCTCCGGATCGCGCGCGGCGCGGCGAGCGAGGCGGCAAACCAGCGCTCTGCCTCCGGCAGCAGCCGCGCCGCCATCGCCTCGTCCAGCCGCTCGCTCAGCGTCATGTGGAAGCGCCAGCGCTCCAGCACGTAGGGATAGCCGTAGCGCGCCAGCAGGGCGCGGCCCCGCTCGTCCAGGCGCTCGGGATGGCGCCGGGCCAGTTCGGCCTCGTCGGGCGGAGCGCGGAACCTATCCAGCCCGGCGACGATCCCATCCGCCAGGGCCCTGAGCGCAGCACTCGGCTCCGCCTCCAGCAAGGCGAGGAACCCGTCCAGCAGCCCGACGCGCAAGGAAGGCGCCGGAAAGGGCGGAATATCGGCGGCGATCCACTCCAGCGCGGCGACGAGATCATCGGCACCAACCCCCGAAGCCAGCCTCATCGGCGCCTTCAGCGTGGCGTGGAAGCCATAGCGGCGGGGCGAGGCGGTGAGCGCGGCGATGCCGGGAATGGGCGGCTGCGGAAGAGCGTCGTTTGTTCCGGCGTCCCGCCCCAGCCAGGAAGCCCCCGCTTGGGCCAGCGGATCATCCGCCTCTGGTATATAATATGCCGCAATTCTAGGCATTTTTCCTTAATGCTGAATAAGATAAAGGCTTAAAATAAAGCTTCTCAAACGGATCACAAATGCTTTACGCTTACGTCCATAAGTCAATACGGGAGACTGAAGAATGGCGGTAACAAGCGGAGCCCCGCAGACGGGGCCGAGATTGCGACGCGACGCGGGCGTGATCGGCCTGCTGTTCGCGAGCCTGGGCGGGATCATCGGCTCGGGCTGGCTTCTGGGCCCGCTGAAGGCGGCGACGGATGCGGGGCCGGCGGCGATCATCGCCTGGATCATCGGCGGCATCGCCGTTCTGCTTCTGGCATTCACCTATGCCGAACTCACCACCGCCTTTCCGCGCGCCGGCGCCGTCATCGCCTTTCCCAAGCTCTCCCATGGCAGCCTGATGGCGACGATGATGAGCTTCGTCGTGTTTCTCGGCTATGTCTCGGTGGCGCCCGCCGAGGCCTCGGCGGTGATCACCTACGCCAACAACTACATTCCCGGGCTGGTGGACAAGGCGGGCGTGCTGACCGGCTGGGGATACTTCGCCTCCGTCGTGCTGCTGGCGCTCTTCGCCTTCATCAACCTGCTGGCGATCCGGCTGGTGCTCACCATCAACAGCGCGCTGACCTGGTGGAAGCTGGCTGTTCCCATCCTGACCATCATCGTGTTCCTGATCGTGGGTTTCCATCCCGGCAACTTCACCTCGCACCAGTTCGCCCCCGCCGGTCCGGCCGGCGTGTTCTCGGCGGTGGCGACCTCCGGCATCATTTTCTCCTATCTGGGTTTCCGGCAGGCGGTCGAACTCGCCGGCGAATCCGCCAATCCGAAGCGCAATCTGCCGATCGCGATCGTCGGCTCGGTGGTGATCGGGCTGATCATCTATCTCGGCCTGCAGATCGCCTTCATCGGCGCGGTGCCGCCCGCCAACCTCGCCAATGGCTGGGCCAAGCTCACCTTCACCGGCTCCTTCGGGCCGTTCGCCGGTCTGGCCACGCTGATCGGCATGGGCTGGCTCGCGGTGCTGCTCTATATCGACGCCTTCATCTCCCCTTCCGGCACCGGCATCATCTATTTCACCACCACATCCCGCATCCTCTACGCGACCGGGAAGGAAGGGTTGATCGGCGGCAATACCTTCGCCCGGCTTTCCGTGGCCGGGGTGCCGCTGGTGGGCGTGCTGGTGACCTTTCTCGTCGGCCTGCTGTTCCTGGTGCCGTTCCCGTCCTGGCAGATGATCATCGGCTTCATCTCCTCCGCGACCGTGCTGTCCTACGGCACTGGTCCGGTGGTGCTGATGACGCTGCGCAAGACCATGCCGGTCGATCAGTACAAGCGGCCCTATCTGCTGGCGGGCGGCCCGCTGATCGCCGCGATCGCCTTCATCATCTCCAATTTCATCATCTTCTGGAGCGGCGCCCATACCGACAACTTCCTGTTCGGCCTGGTTCTGGGCTTTTTCATCGTTTACGTTGCCTACGAAGCGGTCATGGGCGGCGGGCTCGGCGCGCTGCAATGGCGCGGCGCCTGGTGGCTGGCGCCGTATTTCTTCGGCATGTGGCTGATCACCTATCTCGGCCCGAAATCGCTGACCGGCGGCACCGGCTTCTTCTCGGATCTCTGGGCCTCGGTTGTCCTGATCATTTTCAGCCTGGTCATCCTGTGGCTCGCCACCAATTCCGGCGTCATCGATCCGGAAGAAGCCAGGGCGGCCATTCTGGCCGGCGAGCCGGAACTGCTCGGCGCCGACTGAAGACCGCGGCTTGAGCGCGGGGGCTCCGGCCCCCGGATCCGGCTCAATAAGTCGCCCGGCCTCCCGAGACATCGAACACCGCGCCGGTCGAGAAGGAGCATTCCCGGCTGGCCAGCCAGCAGACCAGGGCGGTGACCTCCTCGATCCGGGCGAAGCGCCCGGCGGGGATTTTCGACAGCATGAACTCGATATGCTCGCGCGACATCTGGGCGAAAATGGGCGTCTCCGCCGCCGCCGGGGTGACGCAGTTCACCCGGATGTCGCTCTTGGCCAGCTCCTTGCCGAGGGACTTGGTCAGCCCGATCAGCCCGGCCTTGGAGGCGCTGTAGGCCGAGGCGTTGGGATTGCCCTCCTTGCCGGCGATGGAGCAGATGTTGACGATCCGGCCATAATCGTTGCGCATCATCGGGGCGATGGCGGCGCGGTTGCAG
>DASTAF010000335.1:0-2730 GCA_035713005.1 Acetobacteraceae bacterium | reverse complement strand
ACCACCAGCGCGGACGGGCTGCGGCGCGGGCCGACAGGCGCGGTGGTGGAATGGGTGCGCGAGCCATCTTATTTCTTCAGGCTCAGCGCCTTTCAGGACAGGCTTCTGGCGCTCTACGAGGAACGGCCGGACTTCATCCAGCCGGTTTCCAGCCGCAACGAGGTGCTGAGCTTCGTGCGCGGCGGGCTGCGCGATCTTTCGATCAGCCGCACCAGCTTCAGCTGGGGCATCCCGGTGCCGGGCGACCCGGCCCATGTCATGTATGTCTGGATCGACGCGCTGACCAACTACCTCACCGCCCTCGGCTATCCGGACATGGGGGCGCCCCGCATGCGCTTCTGGCCCGCCGACGTGCATCTCGTCGGCAAGGAGATCACCCGCTTCCATGCCGTTTATTGGCCGGCGATGCTGATGGCGGCCGGGCTGCCGGTCCCCCTCCGGGTCTTCGCCAATGGCTGGTGGACGGTGGAGGGCGAGAAGATGAGCAAGTCGCTCAACAATGCGCTCCCCGTGCAGCCGCTGATCGAGGAATTCGGTCTCGATCCGCTGCGCTTTTTCCTGCTGCGCGAGATGCCCTTCGGCAATGACGGGGATTTCTCCCGCCGCTCGCTGATCTTGAAGCTGAATGTGGAGCTTGCCAACGATCTCGGCAATCTCGCTCAGCGCACGCTCTCCTTCATTGCCAAGAACGCGGGCGGCGTGCTGCCCGCGCGCGGCACGCCTCACGAGGCGGACCAGGCGCTGCGGGCGATGGCGGAGGTCCTGCCGGAGCGGGTGCGCGCCGCCATGGACCGGTTGGCGTTTCAGGAGGCGCTGGAGGAGATCTGGAAGCTGGTGCGCGCCGCCAATGCCTATATCGACCATCAGGCGCCCTGGACGCTGCGCCGCACCGATCCCGAGCGGATGGGCGCGGTGCTGCGGGAACTCTGCTCCGTCCTCAGGGTGATCGGCGTTCTGCTGCTGCCCTTCATGCCGGATTCGATGGCGAAGCTGCTGGACCAGCTTTACGTGCCGGACGGGTTGCGCAACATCGCCGGGCTTTCACAGCCGATGGTGGACGGCGTGGCCCTGCCGCCGCCGGTGGGCATCTTCCCAAGATTCATCGAGGCTTGATCCGGCGCTCCGGGTAGAGGTTTGAATTCAGCTTTCCGCCGGGCATATTGATGGCATGCTGATCGATTCACATTGCCATCTGGACTATTACACCGAGGCCGAGCGGCCAGAGGTGATCGCCAGGGCCGGAGCGGCCGGGGTGGGCCAGATGGTCACCATCGGCACCACCCTGTCCCAGTCCCGCAAGGCCATCGCCATGGCGGAGGCGGATGAGAATGTGTGGGCCTGCATCGGCATCCATCCGCATCATGCGGGCGAGGAGGGGCCGGTTCCGGCGCCGGAAGCCATCGCCGCGATGACGGATCATCCCAAGGTCATCGGCATTGGCGAATCCGGCCTCGACTATTTCTACGACAAGGCGCCGCGCGAGGTGCAGCGGGAGAATTTCCGCGCCCATATCCGCGCCGCCCGCCTCGCCGGATTGCCGCTCGCCATCCATGCGCGAGATGCCGATGAGGATATCGCCGCCATGCTGGAGGAAGAATATGCTCAAGGTGAGTATAATTTCCTGCTCCATTGCTTTTCCTCCTCCCGCCGTCTGGCGGAACGGGCGCTGGCGCTCGGCGGCTTGATCTCCTTTTCCGGCATCCTCACCTTTCCGAAATCGGGCGGGCTGCGGGAGATCGCGCGGGACATCCCGGCGGACCGGCTGCTGGTGGAGACCGATTCGCCCTATCTCGCGCCGGTTCCCCATCGCGGCAAGCGTAACGAACCGGCGAACACCATTCATACGGCAAGGGTTCTGGCCGGGATCAGGGGCATGACCGAAATCGAACTGGTCGATCTCACCACCGCGAATTTCCGCCGCCTGTACCGGAAGGCGGCGTGAGCTTCAGGGTAACGCTGCTCGGCACTGGCGGTTCCGCCGGGTTGCCGCAGATCGGCGGCGCCGATGGAGCGGGGGATTGGGGGTGGTGCGACCCGAACGAGCCGCGCAACCGCCGCTCGCGTGCCAGCATCGTCATCGAGGCACCGGAGGGCCGCCTGCTGGTGGACACGGCGCCGGAGATGCGCCTGCAACTCACGGAGAACCGGGTGCCGCGGATCGACGCGCTGCTCTTCACCCATCCCCATGCCGATCATATTGCCGGATTCGATGAAATACGCATCCTGAACCGGCTTCTGGGCGCGCCCCTGCCGGCTTACGCCGATTCCCGCACCTGGGATGAACTTCGCCTGCGTTTCGACTATGCCTTCAAGCCCTGGCAGTCCCCCGGCTTCTTCCGCCCGGTGCTGGAAACCACCACCATCGCGGTGGGGGAGGTGGTGAGCATATTGGGGCTGGATATCCGCATCATCGGGCAGGATCATGGCTTCATCCCCTCGCTCGGCCTGCGCATCGGTGATTTCGCCTATTGCACCGATGTGGTGCGCTACGAGCCGGACCAGTTCGCGGCGCTGGAAGGGGTGGAGACCTGGATCGTGGACTGCTTCACCCGCGGTGGCCCGCACCCGACCCATGTCAACCTGGACACAGTGCTGAAATGGGTGGATGCGCTGAAGCCCAAGCGCACCATCCTCACCCATATGGGCATCGACATGGACTATGCCTGGCTCCGCGCGAACCTGCCCGAAGGGGTGGAGCCAGGATATGACGGAATGGTGGTAATTACTTCT
>DASTAF010000334.1:0-7681 GCA_035713005.1 Acetobacteraceae bacterium | reverse complement strand
AGGCGCTTCGCCGGCATTTCCGCGCCGGCCTTATCGCCGAGGCCAAGGAAGATGCCAGCCCGGTGACGCTGGCGGACCGCGAGGCCGAGGCCATCCTGCGCGGCGCGCTGAAGCGCCGCTGCCCGGATCACGGGCTGACGGGTGAGGAGATGCTGCCCGACGATCCCGGCGCGCGTCATGTCTGGCTGATCGACCCGATCGACGGCACCCGCGCCTTCATCACCGGGCGGCCCAGCTTCTGCACGCTGATCGCGCTGCTGGATGAGGGCGTGCCGGTGCTGGGGCTGATCGACCAGCCGGTTACTGGCGAGCGCTGGATCGGCGCGCGCGGCCATTCCCTCCGGTTCCAGGGAAATTTCGGCGGTTCGCCCGGCACGCGGCGCGGCATCGCGCTGCGGGAGGCGGAGCTGTCCTGCACATCTCCGGAAATGCATGATCCCGCTCACCGGGCGCGGTTCGACCGGCTGGCTTCCGCCACGCGCCGGACCTATTGGGGCGGCGATGCCTATGCTTATGGGCTGCTCGCCTTGGGGCAGATCGATGTCATCGCGGAATCGAGCATGAAGCCATGGGACTGGGCGGCGCTGGTGCCGGTGATCGAGGCCGCGGGGGGCTGCGTGACCGACTGGCGGGGTGAGGCTTTGCGGCAGGAGGGCGACGGCACGGTGCTCGCCCTCGGCGATCCGGCACTGCTGCGGGAGGCGGTGGCGGCGCTGGCGGAATAAGACTTTTGCGGTACGGGAACGGGAGAAAACGGCATGGATAATCCCATCGGCATTCACGCATCCGTCTGGGTCGGCGGGTGGAGCGAGGACGAGGCGCGCTTCGCCATCGAGCAGAGCGCGGCGGCGGGATTCGACCTGATCGAGATTCCGGCGCTGGAGCCGGCCAAGATCGGCATCGACACGACAAGGCGGGCGCTGGAGGCGGCGAGGCTGGCGGCTGCCTGCTCGCTCGGCCTCGGCTTCGATACCGATGTCTCCAGCGACGATCCGGCGGTGGTGGCGCGGGGCGAGCGCGTGTTGGGCGATGCGCTTTCGGTGGTGCGCGATCTCGGCGGCCGGCATCTCTGCGGCGTGCTGGCCAGCGCGCTCGGCCGCTATACCGCGCCCGCGACCAGGCGGGGCCGCGCCCATGCCGCCGCCGCCATCCGCCGGCTGGGCGAGAAGGCCGGGCAGGCAGGCATCACCGTCAGCCTGGAAGTGGTGAACCGCTACGAGAGCAACCTGTTCAACACGGCGGAGGAGGCGCTCGCCTTCATCGACGAGGTGAGTTTGCCGAACGTGAAGGTGCATCTCGACACCTATCACATGAATATCGAGGAGGCCGATCTGGCCTCGCCGGTGCGGGCCTGCGGCGAAAGGCTCGGCTATGTCCATATCGGCGCCAATAATCGCGGCGGGCTGCGGCAGGGAGCAGATGGCGGGATGATCGACTTCCCGAAGCTGTTCCGGGCGCTGCGGGAGGTGGGGTATCGCGGCCCGATCGGCTTCGAGAGCTTTTCCGCCGCCGTGGTGGCGGAAGGGCTTTCCAGCTCGCTCTGCATCTGGCGCGAGCTGTGGCAGGACAATGTCAGCCTGGCGCGCGAGGCCCGCGCCGTCATCGCCGGGGCGATGGGCTGATTGAAGAGGCTGGCTTCATTCCAGCGCGTATTCCGCCTCGGCGGTATAGTGCGGCTGATCCCGGCCGAGTTGCGAGCTGAACAGGGTGACATGCTCCACCGCGAGCGGCGGCGAACGGTACAGGTTGCGCGCCTGCACGAATTCGGCGAGACGCGGGGTGACGGGCATGTCCATCCGCGCCAGCGTCACATGCGGGGTGAAGCGGCGCTTCTCCGCCGCGATTCCGGCGCGCTGCAGGGCGGTTTCCACCTTGGCCTGCAGCCGCAGCAGCGCGTCGTTGCGCTCCACCCCCACCCATAGCGAGGAAACCCGGCCGCCCTTCTCGAACCATCCGGCGCCGGCGAGGGTGAAGGTGAAGCCGCGCCCGCGCATGGCCGCCAGCGCCATGTCGATCTCCTCGGCCTGAATCCGGTTCGCCTCGCCGATGAAGCGCAGGGTGAGGTGGAAATTCTCCGGCGGCACCCAGCGGGCGCCGGGCAGGTTGATCGCGAAGCCGGCAAGGCTCTGCTTGACCTCCCAAGGCAGATCGAGGGCGACGAACAGACGCATGGCAATCCTCGGGGTTAAGCGAGTGGCGCGCAGGCTTCGGTAAGCCATGCTCTATCCTGCACGCCAAGCCCGGGCGCAAGCGCTTCAAGCACCCGCGCGTGATAGGCATCGAGCCAGTCGAGCGCCGCCGCATCGAGCAACTCGGGGAGGATCAGGCGGCGGTCGAAGGGCGCGAGCGTCAGCGTCTCGAAGGCCAGGAACCGCTTCGGCCCGATTACCTCCCCCGGCACGACCAGCAGCAGATTCTCCAGCCGGATACCGTAGCCGCCCGGCTGGTAATAGCCCGGCTCGTCGGACAGGATCATCCCCGCCGCCAGCGGCACCGGCTTCGCGGCCCGGTGGAAGCTCACCGGCCCCTCATGCACCGAAAGATAGGAGCCGACCCCATGGCCGGTGCCGTGATCGTAATCGAGCCCCGCCTGCCAGAGCGGGGCGCGGGCCAGGGCATCGAGATGCGGCCCCGCCACGCCTTCCGGGAACATGGCGGTGGCGAGAGCGATATGCCCGGCCAGCACGCGGGTGAAGCGCTCGGCGATCTCGCGCGGCGGCGTACCCGATGCGGTATCGGGCCCGGTCCAGACGGTGCGGGTGATGTCGGTCGTGCCGTCCGGGTACTGGCCGCCGCTGTCGATCAGATAGACCTCGTTTGGCCTGATGGGGCGGTTGCTCGCCTCGTCGGCGCTGTAATGGATGATGGCGCCGTGCTCGCCCGCGCCGCTGATCGGGGCGAAGCTTTCGGCGCGGAATTCCGGTGCCTGGGCGCGAAACCCGCGAAGTTTCGCCGCCGCCGAAAGCTCGGTCTCGCCGCCCCGGGGAGCGGCATCCGCCAGCCAGGCGAGGAAGCGGCACATCGCCATCCCATCCCGCAGATGGGCGGCGCGGGCGCCATCCTGCTCGATGGGGTTCTTGATCGCGCGCGGCAGCACGCAGGGATCGTCCGCCTCCACGATGACGGCGCCCGCCTGCTTCAGAGTCTGGGTGAACCAGATCGGGGAGGTGGCGGGATCGAGCTGCACCCGCTCTCCGGCCAGTCGCGCGAGTGCATCCGCCATCGCGGCGCGCGGCTGGACATCCACCGCATCGCCGAGATGCGCGCGGGTTGCCGCCGGGAATCGGGCCGGCTCCATGAAAATGGTGGCGGAGGCATCCCGCCGCAGCAGGGCAAAGCCGAGCGCGATGGGCGTGTGCGGCAGGTCGGCGGCGCGGATGTTGAACAGCCAGGCCAGGGCGTGCGGATCGGTCAGCATCACCGCTCCGGCATTGCCGCTGAGCCGGGAGGCAATGCGCGCCCGCTTCTCCGCCGCCGGCTCCCCGGCGAAGGCGAGATCGTGCGGCACCACCTCGCTCGCGGGCGGGACGGGGCGGTCCGTCCAGAGCGCATCGACCGGATTGGCCGCGGGGACCAGGTCGCAGCCGCACTGGGCGTATTTCGCGATGGCGGCGGGGGTCATCAGCCAGGGATCGTAGCCGATGCGCCCGCCGGACGGCGCATGCTCCTTCAGCCAGAGATGCGGTGGTGTCTCCATGATATGCAGGCGTTCCCAGATGGCGGGATCGGTCTGCGCCGCGAGCTGCAGCGTGTAGCGCCCGTCGGAAAACACCGCGGCGGTATCCTCCAGCACCACCGCGAGCCCGGCACTGCCGGTGAAGCCGGTGAGCCAGGCGAGGCGGGCGGAGGCTTCAGGCACGTATTCACCGATATATTCGTCGTTGCGCGGCTGGATGAAGCCGTCCAGACCGGCCTTGCGCAACATGTTACGGAAATCCGCGACCCGCTTAATTTTCATAACTCTTTCTTAACCTCATGTGCTTTATGCATGGCTGGAGGAAAAACTTGTTCCTACCAGAACCAGGCAAAAAGGCTTATGTTGCGTTGCAGCAGGATGATGAGAAAGGGAAATGAAGTCCCCCACCACCCTGCAGCGACCATCAACTTCTGAAAAGAGGCTCACCATGGCTACCATGATACAGAACCGCAACCTCGGCACGCGTCTGGCCGATGCCATCTCCATGCAGGATGCCGCCATCAATGCGGCGCTGCGCGAGAGCGTCACCAGCGCGAGTTCCTTCTTCGCCTCCCTCGCGGACGCATTCGGCGCCTATCGCGAGCGGCGCGTGGCGTATCGGGAACTGAGTTCCCTCAACGACCGCGAACTAGCCGATCTCGGCATCTCCCGCGCCGATATCCGCAACGTGGTCAACGGCAGCTTCTCGCCGCGCAGCTAACGCCCATGCTGATCATGCCGGGCGGGCGGCGCCTCATGCCTTCCGCTTCCGCATGATCAGCGTCGTCCAGGCTCCTTCGGCCACGCGGGCTTGCAGGGCAAGACCGTGCCGCCGATGGGCCGAGATGACCCAGTTTTCCTGGCTGGCCAGCAGTCCGGCAAGGATAGTGATGCCGCCGGGGGCGAGGTTGCGGGCGAGATCCGCCGCCATCGCCGCCAGGGGGCGCGCCAGGATATTGGCGAAAATCAGATCATAGGGTGCATGGCGGCGCAGCACCGGACTCGTCCAGCCATCCGCCCGCACCGCACGGAACAGCCCCGCCGCATGATTCTGCGCCGCGTTTGCCCGCGCCACCCGCACGGAGCGGGCATCGATATCGGTGGCGAGGACGCGGCGGTGCCAGAGCAGCGCGGCGGCGATGCCGAGCACGCCCGATCCGGTTCCCAGATCGAGAATCCGCCTCGGGCGATGAAACCTCGCCACCCGCTCCAGCGCGACCAGGCAGCCGCGCGTCGAGCCATGCTCGCCGGTGCCGAAGGCGAGGCCGGCATCCAGGACGATCGTCGTTCGTCCAGCAAGAGCGGGCGCGCCGATATGCGTGCCGCGCACGGCGAAGCGCCGGCCGATCAATTGCTCCGGAAAGCCGGCGAAGGAGCGGGCGAGCCAGCCCCCCGCCGGAACCCGTCCGCGCGTGATCTCCGGCTCCACGCCCGTCATCATCCGCGCCAGGGCGAGGCTGGCTTCCAGCTCCGCCTCATGAGCGCCGGCTTCCTTCACTCCCTCCACGATCCAGCTCCCGCTCGCCTCGTCCAGGAAGAAGCCGACGGCGCGGCAGCAGGCGGAAAACGCCGATTCGAACATCTCCAGCGCCGATTCGGGCACTTCGACAGCGATGCGCTCCAGGGTTTCGGGCACGGCCATCAGGCGATCTGCACGAAACGGTCGAGCACGCGCTTCGGGCCGGAGGTCTCGAAGCGGATGTCCAGCCGGTCATCCTCGGCATTGGTGACGGTGCCGTAGCCGAATTTCTCATGGAACACCCGCGCGCCGACGGGTATCTTCTGCGCGCGCGGGGGACGGGCGGGCTGCTCCCACACATCGGTCACGCGCGGGCGTTTCGCCGTCAGGGGCGAGGCGGTGGAGAAGACCGGCGGCGCGGCGAGTCTCGCCTCGCGCGCCAAGGCCGCCGATCCGCCCTTGACGATGGCATCCTCCGGCAGTTCATCGATGAACCGGCTGGGGATGCTGGACTGCCAGTTGGCGTAGATGCGCCGGTTGGCGCAATGGCTGATGATCGCCCGCTGCCTTGCGCGGGTGATGCCGACATAGGCGAGGCGGCGCTCTTCCTCCAGCGACTTGGCGCCTCCCTCGTCGAGCGCCCGCTGGTTGGGGAACACGCCTTCCTCCCAGCCGGGAAGAAAGACGGTGTCGAACTCCAACCCCTTGGCGCCGTGCAGGGTCATCAGGCTGATCTTGTCGCCCTCCGCGCTCTCATCGGCCTCCATCACCAGCGCCACATGCTCAAGAAAGCCTTCCAGCGTCTCGAAATCGGCCAGGGCCCGGACCAGCTCCTTCAGGTTTTCCAGCCGCCCCGGCGCCTCCGGGGATTTATCGGCCTGCCACATGGCGGTGTAGCCGGATTCATCGAGCAGGGTGGCGAGGGTGGGCACATGCCCCTGATCGCGCAGCATCTCCCGCCAGCGGGCGAAGCCGGCCAGCAATTCGCGCAGATTGTCCCGCGCCCTGCCGCGCAGCCCGGATTCCGCCGCCAGGCGCGAGGCCGCTTCCGTCAGCGGCACCGAATCGGCGCGCGCCCGCTCGTGCAGCGCGCGCAGGGCGGTTTCGCCCAGGCCGCGCTTGGGCGTGTTGACGATGCGTTCGAAGGCGAGGTCATCCGCCGGCTGAGCCAGGACGCGCAGATAGGCGATGGCGTCGCGGATTTCCGCCCGCTCGTAGAAGCGCAGGCCCCCCACCACGCGATAGGGGATGCCGAGGGTGATGAACCGCTCCTCGAAGGCGCGGGTCTGGAAGCCGGCGCGGACCAGCACCGCCATCTCGGAAAGCCTGTGCCCTTCGCGCCGCAGCATCTCCACCCGCAGGCCGATCATCCGGGATTCCTCGTCCGAGTCCCAGAAGCCCAGCACCTCGACCTTCTCGCCCTCGGCATTGTCGCGGCCGGGATGCAGGGTCTTGCCGAGCCTGCCCTCGTTATGCGCGATCAGCCCGGAGGCGGCGGCCAGGATCGGCGCGGTGGAGCGGTAATTCGCCTCCAGCCGGACGATCTTGGCGCCGGGGAAGTCATGCTCGAAGCGCAGGATATTCTCGATCTCGGCGCCGCGCCAGGAATAGATGCTCTGATCGTCGTCGCCCACGCAGCAGATGTTCCGCCGCGCCTGGGCGAGCAGCCGCAGCCATTGATACTGCACCAGATTCGTGTCCTGGTATTCGTCCACCAGAATGTAGCGGAAGGCGCGGTGATAGTTCCCCAGCACCTCGGCGTCGCGCCGCAGCAGGTCGGTGCTCAGCAGCAGCAGATCGCCAAAATCGGCGGCATTCAGCGCGGCGAGCCGGTTCTGATAGGCGGCGTAGAGCTCGCGCCCGGAATGAACGCCGTATTCCATCTCCTGATCGGAAGGAACGGCGCCGGGCATCAGCCCGCGATCCTTCCAGCGCTGGATCGCCGCCATCAGCCCCTGCGGCGCGAAGCGCTTGGTGTCGACCCGTGCCGCCTCCATCACCTGCTTCAGCAGGCGGAGTTGGTCGTCTGTATCGAGGATGGAGAAATTCGAGGAAAGCCCGACCCGCTCGGCATGGCGGCGCAGCATCCGGGCGCCGAGCGCGTGGAAGGTGCCGAGCCAGAGCCCCTCGGCGGGCTGGCCGAGGAGGGAGGATACCCGCTCGCGCATCTCCCGCGCCGCCTTGTTGGTGAAGGTGACGGCGAGAATCTGCGAGGGGTAGGCGCGGCCGCTCAGCAGGATATGGGCGAAGCGGGTAGTCAGCACCCGGGTCTTGCCGGTGCCCGCGCCGGCCAGCACCAGCACCGGCCCGTCCACCGCTTCCACCGCCTCGCGCTGGGCGGTGTTCAGCCTGTCGAGATAGTCGCTCAATTCGCCGTCTTGCCCGCCTTCACCCCCAGGATCCGCGCGATCGCGTAGGAGAGATCGGCCCGGTTGAGGGTGTAGAAATGAAACTCGTCGATGCCGTTCGCCTGCAGCACGCGCACCTGCTCGGCGGCGGTGGCGGCGGCGACCATGCGGCGGGTTTCCACATCGTCGTCCAGCCCC
>DASTAF010000333.1:0-4286 GCA_035713005.1 Acetobacteraceae bacterium | reverse complement strand
AGGTCGAAGGCTTCTTCAATAAGCTCAAGCGCTTCCGCCGGATCGCCCTGCGCTGTGAGAAGACGCTCCCCGCCTTCATGGGCTTCGTTCATCTCGCCTGCGCCATGATCTGGTTAAAATGAATGCAGACAGCGCCTAGAGCAACATTCGATCAGCTGGACTCACCTGATCGGATAAAATGTTGGGGCCGGCCGCCGGCTTGCTTCAGTGCAGGCCCGCCCTGGCCGCCCCGCCTGCCTTCCGCGGCGCGGTTTCGAGCAGGAAGAAGGAGACGAGGACGCCGCAGATCAGCCCGCCGAGGGCGAGATAGAGAACGTACTGGATGCCGTAATGCTGGGCGATGCCGCCGGCGATGGCGGGCGCGATGCCGCCGCCGAAAATTTCCCCGGCGCCGGAGACAAGGCCGACGGAGGAGGCGATCATCGTGGGGGAGACGGATTCGGTGGCGATCGGCCCGGTCATCAGCGAGAGCAGGCCGAGGCAGAAGAAGGCGATCACGAACAACAGGATGAACAGCGCCACCGGCGCGGCGCCGATACGGGTGAAGACGACGAGCAGCACCGCGGCGGCGACGAAGGAAATTATCGCCATGACGCGCCGGCCGAACAGGTCCGAAAGCCCCGCCACGCCGAACTCACCCAGGAAGCCGCCGAAGCCGATGGCGGAGGTGATGAAGCCCATCTGCGTGCGGCTGAGATGCAGGTAATCCATCAGGTAGCTCGGCATCATCGCGCCGAGAACGAACACGCCGCTCATCGCGCAGAGAATGCAGAGCATCGCCAGCGGTACGTTGCGGTAGCGGAAAATCTCGATCCAGCGATGCGCCGGAGCCTCACCCGCAGGCGCCGCGACATAGGCGGGCTCGCGGATCACCGCCGCCATCAGCACGGCGAGGATGAAGCCCGGAATGGCGACGATGAAGAACACCCAGCGCCAGGAAGGAACCACCGAGAGAAGCTGGGTGCCGATGATCGGGCCGAAGCCGAGGCCGAGCAGGGCGAAGAGGCTGAGCTGGAAACCCTGGTTCAGCCCCCGGCGCTTCGGGGCGGAGGCCTCGCCGGTGGCGGCGACGCTGGCGGGGGTGAAGGAACCCTCCATCACGCCCATGATCGCGCGGATGACGACCAAGCTGAGGAAGCCTCCCGCAAGGCCGGTGAGGCCGGAGAGGAGCGAGAACAGCACGATGGCGGGCAGCAGGATCTTGCGCCGCCCCAGCCGGTCCGACAGGCCGCCCATGAGGATGGAGGCGATGCCCCAGGCGATGCCGAGAATGCCGACGATCGAGCCGAACTGCTCGTAGTCGAGATGCAGGTCCTTCATCATGAAGGGGAAGAGCGGCGCGACCATCCAGCGGTCCAGCCCCACCAGGCCGAAACCGAGCGAGAGCAGGAGGACAGCCTTCCATTCATAGGAAGCGTCATGCCCCGGCGGGGCGTCGCCTTGTGGTTTCATCTGCGGTTTCCTCTCCATATGGGCGGCGTTTCCTGGGATACGGCCGATCCGGACGGAGCATTGCGGCAACCCTTAGCCTCGGAAAATCCAGCCGTCCTATCGCTTCTTCCGGCTCAGCTATTCGCATACCGGTATCGAGGCCCCCGGTCGTGAATGCCTGCTTCACGCGCCGGATGATCCATCTCCGGCTTCGGCCCTTCAGGCGGTCCCGGCGCCGGCGATGGCCGCCACGATCTGCGTGCGGTCCACCTCGCTGGTGCGCCAGTGGGCGATGGTGCGGCCCCGGCGCATCACCCAGACGCTGTCCGAAATGCGCATGACCTGCTCGAGATCGTGGCTGATCACGAGCTGGGCGATATGCTCGCCCCGCAGCCGCCCGATCAGGGCCTCCACCGCCGTCCGCTCCCTGAGGCCGAGCGCCGCGGTCGGCTCGTCCATGATGACCAGCGCGGAGCCCCAGCTCGCGGCCCTGCCGATGGCGATCGACTGCCGCTGGCCGCCTGAAAGCCGCCGCACCTTGGCGCGCACGGGCGGCATGTTGACCAGCAGCCGTTCCAGCTTCGCCTCGGTCTCGTCGATCATGCGCCGACGGTCGAGCACCCGGAAGGGGCCGATGCCGCGCCTGATCTCCCGGTTGAGATACATGTTCTGCCAGACGGTCAGGTCCTCGACCAAGGCGAGGTCCTGATAGAGCGTTTCGATGCCGAGGGCTCGCGCCTCGGTGGGCGAGGTGAAGCTCACCTTCGCGCCGTTGAAGCGGATTTCGCCCCCATCCGCCGGGTGCACGCCGGTGATGCAGCGGATCAGCGTCGATTTCCCGGCGCCGTTATCGCCCACCAGCGCCGTCACCTCGCCGGCGGGGCAGACCAGCTCGGCCCCCCGCAGCGCCTCCACCGCGCCGAAGGATTTGCGGAGATCGCGAACCTCCAGGACGGATGACGCCGCGCCGCTCACCGTTGCAGCCTGCTCAGGATGGCCGCGGCGATGACGACGATGCCCACCGCGATCGGCTGGTAGAATTCCGAAACCTGCAGCAGGGTGAAGCCGTTCAGCAGCGTGGTGAGCAGCAGGGCGCCGGCCACGGTGCCGATGATCGCCGCCCGCCCGCCGAACAGGCTGCTGCCGCCCAGCACCACGGCGGCGATGGAGCTGAGGAGTTGCGAGGTCTGCAGCGAAGGATCGGAGCCGCCGGTGCGCGCGACCAGCAGGATGGCCGCGAGCCCCACCAGCGCGCCGTCGATCGCATAGACGGCGATCCGCATCCGGTCGGTCGGGATGCCCATGTTGCGCGCCGCCTCCCGGTTGCCGCCGGTGGCCAGCACATGGGTGCCGAAGGCGGTGTTGGCGAAGATGAAATGGGCGGCGAGCGCGATGAGGGCAGCGATCAAGTAGAAATACCGGATCGGCCCGATGGAACCCAGCGCCAGCGCTTGCAGGAAGTGGCTGTTGACGCTGAAGGACTGGCCGCCGCTGACGATCAGCGCCACCCCGTTCATCACCCCCAGCATCCCCAGGGTGACGATGAAGTCGTTCACCCTGAGCTTGGCGATGATCAGCCCGTTGAGCAGGCCGACCAGCATCCCGGAGACGACCGAGGCCACGATCGCCGCCGGCATGCCGTAGCCGCCGGTATAGACGAGGCCGAACACCACCGCAGCCCAGGGCAGGTTGGCGGCGATGGAAAGATCGATTCCGGCGGTGACGATGGCGAATTGCTGCGCGGTCGCCAGCACCACCAGGATCGAGGCGGAAACCAGCAGGTCGCTGATATTCGCCCAGGTCAGGAAATAGGGCGTCAGCAGCGAGAAGGCCGCGCCGATGACGAGCAGGCCGATCAGCGCCGCGTTATCGCCCCAGAAGCCGGGGTCGCGGATCGCGGCGCCGATATCGAAGCGGGTCTGCCGGGCGGGCGCGGCGCTCTCCTGCATCGCTTATGGCGCGCCGAACGGGTCCTTGAAGGCGAAGAACGGGCGGGGGAAATCCTTGATCGCCTTGCCGGCGTTCTGCGGCGTGATCAGCTTGATCGGCGAGGTGACGTGCGAGGGGATCGGCTTGCCCTCGGCGAGTTGCTGGCAGGCCTGAACCGCCATCTCGCCCTCCGCGTAGGGATATTGCGAAACCGTGCCGGAGAGCTTGCCGGACCGCACCGATTCCAACGCCTCATGAATGCCATCGATGCTGACCACGTGGATCTGCTTGCTCTTGCCGGCATTGACGATGGCCTGCGCCGCGCCCAGCCCCATCTCGTCATTGGCGGCGAAGATGCCGGTGAGGTGGGGATGCACGCGCAGCATCGCCTCCGCCTCGGTCAGCGCCCGGCCCCGCTCGTAATCCGCCGATTCCGCCTGCACGATCTTGAGCTTGCCGGCGACGGTCTTGCGGAAGGCGGTTTCGCGGTTGATGCCGTTCTGCTCGCCGGGGATGCCCTCCAGGATCGCGACCTGCCCCTTGCCGCCGAGCTGCTTCAGCATGTAGCGCCCGGCGATCCGCCCGGCCTGCGAGTTGTCCGAGCCGATGAAGCCGGTGAGATGCAGCCCGGCCTGCTTCACCGCCTTGGCGTCGAGCGCGGTGTCGAGATTGATGATCGGGATGTGCTTGTTCGAAACCGGCACCAGCGGGGTGATGATGTTGGTGGCGTTCACCGGCACCACCCCGAAGCAGGTGAAGTTCTCGTTCGCCATGGTGGATATCTTGGCGTTCTCGCCGACGGAATCGGTCTCGCTCGATCCCGCCTGCACGCTGACCGGAACGCCGAGCTTCTTGCCCTCGGCCACCGCCCCGTCGCGCAGCGCCCGCCAGTAGGGATTGCCGAAATCCCGCAGCACGATGGCGAC
>DASTAF010000332.1:0-4150 GCA_035713005.1 Acetobacteraceae bacterium | reverse complement strand
GTTCCAGGAGCTTGCCCGCGCTGTGGCCGAGGATGGGGCGAGGCTGATCGCCGGCTGGGCGGATGGGCGGCTGGCGGGATGCGCGGCGCTGCGCCGGGAGGGGCGCGAGACCGAACCGCATGTGGCGGAGCTGTCGCGGCTGATGGTCGCGCCCTGGGCGCGGCGGCGCGGCCTGGGGATGCTGCTGCTCGCCGCGGCGGAGCAGGCCGCGCGGGATGACGGCAGGAGCATCATCCATCTTTCCACGCCGGATCACGGGGCGGCGCCGGCGCTGTTCCGGTGCGGAGGCTATATCGAGGCGGGGCGCATTCCCCGCGCCGCCGGATTGCCCGATGGCAGTCTTGCCGATAGGCTCATCCTCGCCAAGGAGATCGCGCCGCAGCCATGACCGAATCCCGCCCGCCTCTGCCGCCCTTCACCGCCGAAACCGCCGCCATGAAGGTGCGGGCGGCGGAAAACGCCTGGAACCTGCGCGATCCGGAAAAGGTCGCCCTCGCCTATACCGAAGACAGCATCTGGCGGAACCGCGACGAATTCCTCACCGGCCGGGGCGAGATCATCGGCTTCCTCACCCGGAAATGGGCGCGTGAGCTGGAATACCGGCTGATCAAGCAACTCTGGGCCTTCGAGGGCAGCCGCATCGCCGTCCGGTTCCAGTACGAATCGCATGATCGCTCGGGGCAATGGTTCCGATCCTACGGCAACGAACTGTGGGAGTTCGACGATCACGGGCTGATGCACCGGCGCGAGGCCAGCATCAATGATCTTCCCATCGCCGAGGACGAGCGCCGCTTCCATTGGCCGCTGGGGCCGAGGCCGGAGGATCATCCGGGGCTGGACGGCGTCCGCTGAAGCGCCGTCAGGGGCGCCGGGCGCGCATCACCTCCCCCACCAGCATCGAGGGGTCCAGAATCGCATCGAGATCGGCGCCCGGCATCGCCTCCGCCGCCAGTTCCCGCACCGTCCGCCCGCTCGCCAGCGCCGCTTTCGCCAAGTTGGACGCGCGTTCATAGCCGATATAGGGCACCAAGGCGGTGACGGTGGCGGTGCTCGCTTCCAGATGTTTCAGGCAGTTCGCCGCATTGGCCTGGATGCCATCGACGCAGAGGGTGGCGAAGGTTTCCACCGCGTTCTTCAGCAGGTTCAGCGAATCGAGCGTGTCGGTGGCGATCAGCGGCTCGAAGGCGTTGAGCTGCAACTGCCCCGCCTCGGCGGCGAGGGTGATGGCGAGGTCATGCCCGATCACCTGATAGCAGACCAGGCTGACCATCTCCGGGATCACCGGATTCACCTTGCCCGGCATGATCGAGGAGCCGGGCTGCATGGCGGGAAGCGTGATCTCGCCAAATCCACCGCGCGGGCCGGAGGAAAGCAGGCGGATATCGTTGGCGATTTTCGACAGCTTCACCGCGATGCGCTTGAGCACGGCGGAGAACATCACGAAGCCGCCCATGTCCCAGCTCGCTTCCAGCAGGTTCGAGGATTGGACGAAATCGATCCCGCTGATGACGGAGAGGGACTGGATGGCGAAAGGGCCATAGGCGGGATCGGCGTTGATCCGCGTGCCGATGGCGGTGCCGCCGAGATTGACTTCCGTCAGCAGTTTTGACGCTTCGTTAAGCCGCTGGATATCCTCGCGGATGGTGACGGCGAAGGCGCCGAATTCCTGCCCCAGCGTCATCGGCACCGCATCCTGCATCTCGGTGCGGCCAAGCTTCACCACCTCGGCGAATTCGCCTGCTTTCACCTCGAAGGACGCGGCGAGTTGCTCCAGCGCCCGCACCAGCGCATCCTTCGCCAGCAGCACGGCGAGCCGCACCGCGGTGGGATAGGTGTCGTTGGTGGATTGGGACATGTTGACGTGATCGTTCGGATGAATCACCGCATGGTTGCCGCGCGGCTGGCCGAGGATTTCGAGCGCGCGGTTGGCGATCACTTCGTTCATGTTCATGTTGGTCGAGGTGCCGGCGCCGCCCTGAATCACATCGACGGGGAATTGCTCGTGCAGCCTGCCCTCGATGATCTCGGATGCCGCCTTGTCGATCGCCTCGGCGATGGCCGGATCGAGTTTCCCCAGCCTCGCGTTGGCGCGGGCGGCGGCGATCTTCACCATGGCGAAGGCCGTCAGCAGATGCGGATGATGCGAGATGGGAACGCCGGAGATCGGGAAATTCCGCAGGGCCCGTGCCGTGGACGCGCCCCAGTACGCATCATCGGGAACGTCGATCTCGCCAAGACTGTCGTGATCACGCCGGGCCATTATGTTCCTCCCTTTTATGTCCGGTTTCTACACCGGCTGCCCGCGCCGGTTATGCGCGAGTTCCGTGACGATGCCGTGCAGCGTCTGCAATTCCTGCTCCGTCACCTCGCCGCGCTGGAACAGATGGCGGAGATTGCGCACCATGCCGGGGCGCTTTTCCGCATTGCGCAGAAAGCCGGAGGCATCGCATTCGGCAATCAGGTGGTTCATGAAATTATCGAGCGCGCCTTTGGTGGCGATGCCGGTTCTGTGCGTCTGCAGGCGGCGCGGCGGCGTCTCGTCCCGGGCCATCCACCATTCATAGGCCATGATCATGACCGCCTGGGCAAGGTTGAGCGACATGAAGGCTGGGTTCAGCGGATAGCGGATCAGGCTGTCGGCCTCGGCGATGTCATCGCTGTCCAGTCCGGCGCGTTCCGGGCCGAACAGGATTCCCATGCGCAGCCCCCGCTCGCCGATGGCGCGCAGTTCCGCCGCCGCGCCACGTGCGGTGAGGATGGGCTTGACGATATAGCGCGGGCGCGGGCAGGTGGCGAAAACGCGGTGCAGATCGGCCACCGCAGCGGCGACGCTGTCATGGATCGTCGCCGCTTCGAGGATGCGCTGGGCGCCGGAGGCGGTGCGCCAGGCGCGTTCCTGCGGCCAGCCATCGCGCGGGGCGACCAGGCGGAGATGGAACAAGCCCCCATTGCCCATGGCGCGGGCGACGGCGCCGATATTCTCGGCAAGTTGCGGCCGCACCAGGATGACGACCGGCGAAGGGTCGATGGGATGCAGATCGGCGCCTTCATCGCGGCCTGTCATGCGCGGCGCCAGATGGTGCCGCTGGCCTTGTCTTCTAACACGATGCCCTCATCGGCGAGCTGTTTGCGGATTTCATCGGCGCGGGTGAAATTCTTGGCGCGGCGGGCTTCGTTGCGCTGGGCAATAAGTGCATCAACGTCAATGACATTAAGCTGCCCGCTAGCAACAGCATCTTGCTGAACAAGATTTCCTGCAAGAATTGTCCGAAACCATTGTTCAGGCGAGAAATTGAAAATTCCGAGCGCTGTGCCAGCAAATAGCATATCTGATGCTGCTTGCGCATTACCAGTCAGAGCTTTAGCCGCCAGAGCATGCAATATCGTAATTGCTCCTGGCGTGTTCAAATCATCCGCCAGAGCTTCTAACACGCGCTTCTGCACGGCGTTCTCAACCAGTGCATCTGGATGCATCTCCAGCGCCCGATAGAACCGGTCGAGTTCGCGCTTCGCCTCGGCCAATCCGGCATCGGTAAAGTCCAGCGGTGATCGATAATGGGTCTTAAGCAGCAGGAATCGGATTATTTCGCCCTGTAGCTCCTCGGCCGGAGCCTGCGCCAGCACATCCTGCACGGTGCGGAAATTGCCGAGCGATTTCGACATCTTCTCGCCATTCACCGTCACCATGCCGTTATGCACCCAGTACCGGGCGAATTCCGCGCCGGGAAAGGCGCAGCAGGATTGCGCGATCTCGTTCTCATGATGCGGAAAGATCAGGTCGGTGCCGCCGCCATGGATGTCGATGGTCTCGCCCAGATGCTTCCAGATCATCGCCGAGCATTCGATATGCCAGCCGGGCCGCCCCCTGCCCCACGGACTGTCCCAGCCCGGCAGATCGGGGGATGAGGGCTTCCACAGCACGAAATCGCCAGGATCGCGCTTATAGGCCGCCACATCCACCCGCGCGCCGGCCAGCAGCTCATCCGGGCTGCGGCCGGAGAACTTGCCGTAAGCCGCATCGGAGGCGACGGCGAACAGCACATGCCCCTCCGCCTCATAGGCATGGCCGAGCGAGACGAGGCGCTCGATCAGCCTGATGATCTCGGGGATATGCTGGGTGACGCGCGGTTCCACGTCCGGCGGCAGGGCG
>DASTAF010000331.1:0-2036 GCA_035713005.1 Acetobacteraceae bacterium | reverse complement strand
GAATCCTGGCGCAACGCGCAGGATCAGGGAAATCAGGCGGCGGCCAACCTGCTCGGCGCCGCCGCCCCTTTCGCCGCCGTGCCCTGGTTCTGGTCGGACCAGTACGAACTCTGCCTGCAGATCGCCGGGCTGCCGCAGTTCGGCGCCGCCATCATCGCGCGCGAGATCGGGCCTCGGGCGAAATTCCTGTTTCATCTCGATGCCGATGGCAGGCTGGTGGCGGCGAGCGCCCTCGGCCCGCTGGGCGCGATCGCGCGGGACATCAAGATCGCCGAGCTGCTGATCGCCCAGCGCGCGCATCCCGCGCCGGAAATTCTCGCCGCTCCCGATGCGCGGCTGAAATCCCTGCTGCGCCAGGCCGCCGCCTGAGCCTCACGAGCCGCTGAACCAGTTATAGCCCTGGTTCTTCCAGTATCCGCCCGAATAGCGGTTGGTGACGTCAAGCGCCACGATGGATTTCGGGTTCTTGAAGCCGAGCTTGGTGGGGATGCGCGGCCGCACCGGCGCGCCGAAGGGAGCGAGCTTCATCAATCATGCCGCGCCCGGCGGGCCTGACCCGCTCTACCGCTTCCGGCCCGTTGCTGTATGAAGTGCCGCATGACCGGAATGTCTTTGGACAAGCTGAGCGCCGAACTCATCGCCGTGCTGGTCGCGGTGACGAACGGCGTCCCGCGCGTGCTCACCGTGGGCGATGGCGGTGCTTTGCCCTCCGGCCCGCTGGAATCAGGGCAGCGCTCGCTGCAGGCGGGGCTGCGCGCCTGGGTGGAGCGGCAGTCGCGGCATCCGCTCGGCTATGTCGAGCAGCTCTATACCTTCGCCGATCAGGGGCGCGGCGGCGGCGGGCGGACCATCTCCGTCTCCTATCTCGCCCTCTCGCGCGAGGCGGCGATCCCGCCCGGCATCGCCGCCTCCTGGCGGGACTGGTACCACTACTTTCCCTGGGAGGACCGGCGGGCGGAGAACCGGATCGTCGAGAGCGCCATAGCCCCCGGCCTCACGCGCTGGGCGGCGGGTTCCGCCGGGCGCCAGCGCCGCGCCGCCATTGGCTTCGGCCTTGAGGGCGAGCCCTGGAACGAGGAGCTGGCCCTCGCCCGCTACGAGCTGCTCTACGAGGCTGGGCTGGTGCGCGAAGCGGCGCGGGACGGCAGGTCGGCCCCGGGCGAATTCGCCCCGGGGGCACTGATGGTGCTCGATCACCGCCGCATCCTCGCCACCGCGATCAGCCGGCTGCGCGCCAAGATCAAGTACCGCCCGGTGGTGTTCGAACTAATGCCCGAGACCTTCACCCTGCTCGACCTCCAGCGCGCGGTGGAGGCGCTGGCGGGGCGGGTGCTGCACAAGCAGAATTTCCGCCGGCTGATGGAGGCGCAGGAGCTGGTGGAGGAGACCGGACAGATCACCAGCGTCGCCGGCGGCCGCCCGGCCAAGCTGTTCCGCTTCCGCTCCCAGGTGCTGGCCGAGCGCGCCCATGGCGGCACCCGCCTGCCGCTCTCCCGCGGCTGAGGGCTCTTCGCGGCGGAAGAAGCCGCTACTCGAAAACGTAGCCGATACCCTGGCGGGTCTTGATGTGGGCGGTGCCGTATTCGCCCAGCTTCCGGCGCAGCTGGCTGACATAGATGCGCACGGAATCGACCTCGCTGCTGGGAGAGCTTCGCCATATCTTCCGGACGATGGCGCCATGGGTCATCAGCCTGCCGCGATTCCCGATCATCATCTCCAGAAGCCGGTACTCGGTCCTGGTGAGATGGACAGGGGCGCCGTTCAGGCGCACCTCCGATTTCGCCGCATCGAAGCTGAGGCCGTCCAGCTCGACGATCCGGCCGGGTTCCTGGAAGGAAGGCAGCTTTCGCAGATTGCTCCGGATTCGCGCCAGCAGCTCGCCGATGCCGAAGGGCTTCTCCACGTAGTCATTCGCGCCGTTATCGAGGGCGGCGATCTTTTCCGCCTCCTGGTCGCGGGCGGAGAGCACGATGACCGGCACTTCCGATTGGCGGCGCAGCCGGATCAGCACCTCCTGCCCGTCCAGGTCCGGCAGG
>DASTAF010000330.1:0-2354 GCA_035713005.1 Acetobacteraceae bacterium | reverse complement strand
GATCGTGCCGAATGGCGTTCCGGAAGCCGAGTTGCTCGCCCTGGCGGCGGCGGCGCAGACCGGCAGCGAGCATCCGCTGGCGCGCGCGGTTCTCGACCGGGCGGCGGGCATGGAGCTGCCGCGCCTCGACGAGTTCCAGAGTCATGCCGGGCGCGGGCTGACCGCCCGCATCGGCGGCCGGCGGCTCGCCATCGGCAACCGGGCGCTGCTTGCCGCCCATGGGGTCGTCCCCGCGCTGGAAGCGGAGGCGCGGCGCCTGGAGGAACAGGGGCGCACGGTGATGTGGATGGCGGAGATTGGAGATGCGCCCAGGCTGCTCGGGCTGATCGCGGCGACGGACACGGTGAAGCCGAACGCGGCGGCGGCGGTGCGGCGCCTGCAATCGGCCGGGATCGAGACCGTGCTGCTGACCGGGGATAATGCCCGCACCGCCCAGGCGGTGGCCTCCCTGCTCGGCGTCCGGAGGGTGCTCGCGGATGTGCTGCCGGGCGAAAAGGCCGCCGAGATCGAGCGGCTGCAGACGCAGGGGCGCCGGGTAGCGATGGTGGGGGACGGAGTGAACGACGCCCCTGCCCTGGCGCAGGCGGATGTCGGCATCGCCATGGGCACCGGCGCCGATGTGGCGATGCAGGCGGCGGGGATCACCCTGATGCGCGGCGACCCGCTGCTGATCGCGGACGCCATCGCGGTCAGCCGGGCCACCTACCGCAAGATCCGCCAGAACCTGTTCTGGGCCTTCTTCTACAACGTGATCGGCATTCCGCTGGCCGCTCTCGGCCTGCTGAACCCGATCATCGCCGGTGGCGCCATGGCATTCTCCTCGGTAACGGTGGTCTCCAACGCGCTGCTGCTCCGGCGCTGGCGCCCGGCTCAGGTCACGTCGGTCGCGTAGCGGAACAGATCGGTCCGGCAGCGGGAGATGCGCAGCTCCGCCACCTTGCGGGCGATGTCCCGCCCCTGGCGGGTGATCTCCAGCAGCGGCGCGCGTTCCTCGAGCCCGAGATGCCTCGCCTCCTCGCGCGTCGCGGCCGTGGCGGCGAGGCGTTCATGCGCATAGGCGATGGTGACGCCGAACTGCTCCTGATAGATCACGTACATCTCGTCGACCATCTCGATGCCGGTTCCGATGGCAAGGTCCGGCATCAGCGCCACCGGCACGAAAATGCGCTCGAAGATCGCCGGCACGTTCTTCATCATGCGGATGCGGGTGATGGCGTGCAGCGGCGCGCCATGCGGAATCTCCAGCCTGGCGGCCAATTCCTTCGTCGCCTTGATGGTCTTCTGGGAAAGGGCCACGCTCGATGGCGTCACCCGCCTGCCGGCGAGATCGACCATGCGGAAGAAGTGGAAAAGCGCCATCTCGCGCGTGTGCCGGGCGACGAAGGTGCCGCGCCCCTGGCGGCGGACGATCAGCCGGTCCGCCTCCAGCGCGATCAGCGCCTTGCGCATGGTGCCCTGACTGACATGATATTCGGCGGCGAGCTGGAATTCGTTGGGCAACATGTCTCCCGGCTTCCAGGCGCCGGAGCCGATGCGCTCGGTGAGCAGCGCCTTCACCTGGGCGTAGAGCGGCTGGGCCTCCGCCTCGGCATGGCGCGTCATCCGGCCGCCTCTTCGAACCAGGCGGCGGGCACGGCGAGCCCTTCCGCCCCGGCCCTGCGGCGAGAGGCATAGCGGCGGGCGCCGGGCAGGCGAGCCCCCGGATCTTCCGCTATGGCGGCGAACAGGGTGGCGAGGTGGACGGCGCTGCCGCCGCCCGCTTCCGGCGCGATGGCGATCAGCATCTGCCCGGTTCCGGGCGGCTTTCCTTCGGCATCCAGGAAGGAGCTGGCATCGGCGGCGTAGCAGGCGCCGGTGGCCCCGGCGGCCAGCGCCTCCACCATCAGCGCCAGCGCCGCCCCCTTGGCGTCGCCCGCCGGGATCATGGTGCCCCTGAGGGCGATTTCGGGCTCGGTGGCGGGCCGCCCTTCCGCGTCCAGCGCCCAGCCTTCGGGAATCACCTCCCCGCGCTGCCGCGCCGCCAGGATTTTCCCCCGCGCCACCTTCGAAAGCGAGAGATCGATCACCACCGGGTCCGGCTCGTGAGGAAAGGCGCAGGCGATCGGATTGGTGCCGAACAGCGCCCGCCTGCCGCCCCAGGGCGCCATGGCAGCCGGGGTGTTGGCCACCATCAGCGCGATCAGGCCGCGCCGGGCGAGACGCTCGACGAACAAGCCCATGGCGCCGCAATGGCCGGAGCGGCGGATGCCCGCAAAGGCGATGCCCTGCGCCGGGGCGATCTCGCATAGCCGCTCCACCGCGAGATCGAGCGCCGGATAGGCGAAGCCGTTCGCCGCGTCGATGCGGAGGGTGCC
>DASTAF010000329.1:0-3010 GCA_035713005.1 Acetobacteraceae bacterium | reverse complement strand
AGCGTGCCCTCGGAGCCGATCAGCAGCCTGGTGAGGTCGTAGCCGGTCGATGATTTCCGCACCCGCCCGCCGGTGCGCAGGACGCTGCCATCCGCCATCACCACCGTCAGCCCCAGCACGTTCTCACGGATCGTGCCGTAGCGCACCGCGTTGGTGCCGGAGGCGCGGGTCGCGCACATGCCGCCGATGGTGCAATCCGCACCTGGATCGACTGGAAAAAACAGCCCGCGGTCGCGCAACTCGGTGTTCAGCTGCTTGCGCGTCACCCCCGCCTCGACCCGGCAGTCCAGATCGGCATCGTTCACGGTGAGCACACGGTTCATCCGGGTCAGATCGAGGCTGATGCCGCCCTGAACCGGCGTGACATGGCCTTCGAGCGAGGTTCCGGCGCCGAACGGCGTCACCGGCACGCGGTTTCCGTTGCACAGAGCGAGCAGGCGCGACACCTCCTCGGTCGATTCCGCGAAGGCCACCGCATCGGGCAGATGGGTCACCGCATTGGCCTCGCCATGAGAATGAGTTTCGCGCATGGCTTGGTTCAGGGTGAACCGCTCGCCGAAGATTTGCTGCCCCGCAGCAATGATCTGATCTGAAATCATGGGCGATTTTAGTGCGATGGAAGCGGTCTTGTCACCCTCCCGGCCTCTGACGCCAGATCGCGAGCCGCGCCACGCCATGCACCCGCTCGCCCAAGGGTTCGATATCCTCGGGCAGCGATTCCTCCCGGCCCAACTCAGCGGCGATCACCGCACCGGGAGTGATCCAGCCTCTTGCCGCCAAAGCCGCGATGGCGCGCGGCACCAGATTCTGGCCATAGGGCGGGTCGAGCAGGATCAGGTCATGCGGCTCTCCGGGTGGCGGATTGACGGCATCGGCACGGATCAGCCGGGCGCGACCCTCCGCCTTGCAGGCCCGGATATTGGCGGCGATTGCCGCCGCGGTGGCGGCATCGCTCTCGATGAAGCCCGCCCGCGCCGCCCCGCGCGACAGGGCCTCAAGGCCGAGCGCGCCGGAGCCGGCAAACACATCGAGCACGATGGCATCGGTGAGCAAGTCCCGCTCCGCCCATGGCGCGTGGCGCAGCATGTCGAACAAAGCCTGCCGCACCCGGCCTGCGGTCGGGCGGGTGGCCAGCCCCGGCGGCGCGGCCAGCACCTTCCCCCGCCATGCGCCCGCGATGATGCGCGGTCCAATCACGATTTCGGCTTCGGCATCTGCTCGCGCAGCACTTTCGGATTCACCTCCTCCACCGCGCCTGGCGAAAGATTGCCGAGCTGGAACGGCCCGTAGGCGATGCGGATCAGCCGCGTCACCCGCAGGTTGATCGCCTCCATCACCCGGCGGACCTCCCGGTTCTTGCCCTCGTGCAGGCTGACGGCGAGCCAGCTGTTCACGCCCTTCTCGACCTCGATTTCCGCCTCGATCGGCCCGTAGCGCACGCCTTCCACCGTGACGCCGTTCTTGAGCTGCCGGAGCCGCCCGGCATCCACCATGCCATAGACCCGCACCCGGTAGCGGCGCAGCCAGCCAGTCGCCGGCAGTTCCAGCGTTCGCGCAAGACCGCCATCATTGGTGAGCAGCAGCAGCCCCTCGCTGTTGAGATCGAGCCGGCCCACGCTCACCACGCGCGGCAGTTCCGGCGGCAAGGCGGCGAAGACGGTGGAGCGGCCTTCCGGATCGCGATGGGTCGTCACCAGCCCTGGCGGCTTGTGGTAGCGCCAGAGGCGGGTGCGCGCCGGCCCCGCCACCGGCCTGCCGTCGGCGGCCACGGCATCGCCTTCGCTCACGAAGGTCGCGGGATGCTCAACCCTTGCCCCGTTCAAGGTGATGCGCCCCTCGGCGATCATCCGCTCGGCGTCACGGCGGCTCGCCACCCCGGCACGCGCGAGGTATTTGGCGATCCGCTCGCCTCCCGATTCGGTCATCGGCAGGCCGCGATGAAGGCGGCGAAGAGGCGCGCATCGCCGGGATCGATCAGGAATTCAGGATGCCACTGCACACCGATGCAGAATTTCCGCCCGGGCGCCTCGATTCCCTCGATGACCCCATCCGGAGCGAGGGCGTTCACGATGCACCCCTCCCCCGTCCGCGCCACCGCCTGATGATGCGAAGAGTTCACCCGCATGGTGCTGGTTCCGACGATCGCCGCAAGCCGGGTGCCCGGCGTGATCGTCACCTCATGCCCCGGCTCGTCGCGCGGGTTAGGCTGCTCGTGGGGAAGTGCTGAGGGCAGGGCATCGGGAATATGCTGGATCAGCGTGCCGCCGAGCGCCACCGCCAGCAACTGCTCGCCGCCGCAAATGCCGAGCAGCGGCATGCCGCGCGCCAGCGCCCCCCGCAGCAGGGCAAGCTCCGCTGCCGTCCGCGCCTGCTTCAGCGAGACGGTATCGTGGGCCACCGCATCCCCATACAGAGCCGGATCGACGTCGAAGGCGCCGCCAGTGACGATCAGCCCATCGAGCCGGTCGAGATATTCGCCGGCCAGGGCAGCCAGGTGCGGCAGCGCCACGGGCAATCCCCCCGCCTCCGCGACCGCACCGGCATAATTCCGCCGCATCGCGTACCAGGGAAACCTGGAATAGCCGCCCGGTTCCTCGGAATCGAGCGTCAGGCCAATCAGGGGGCGTTTCTGCATGGGGCGAGCTAGACCCTTGCGCGGGGCCAAGGCAAGACGATGCTCATGAAACCCTTCAACACCGCCATGCAGCAGGCCCTGGCCGAAGCGGAAGCAGCCGCCGCCCGCGGCGAGGTGCCGGTGGGCGCGGTGGTGACGGATGAGGCAGGCGCCGTGCTCGCCGCTGCCGGGAACCGGGTGGAGGAGCGGCGCGATCCCGCCGCGCATGCCGAGATGCTGGCGCTGCAGGAGGCTGCGGCGCGACTCGGCAATAAATTCCTGGCCGACTGCACGCTGACCGTCACCCTGGAGCCCTGCCCGATGTGCGCCGCCGCCATTGCGCTCTATCGGGTGAAGCGGCTGGTCTTCGGTGCCTATGACCCCAAATCCGGCGGA
>DASTAF010000328.1:0-6092 GCA_035713005.1 Acetobacteraceae bacterium | reverse complement strand
CGCGGCTTCATCGCCTCATGGGCGGATGGGCTGGTGAAATCGTTCATTTCCGGATGATATCAGGGCGGCATGCCGCTGTCTCGGCAAGATATCCCCGGAATTTCGCCGCCGGGCGCCCCGGCCCGCTTGTGAAACGCCGATCAGCGCGCTTAGAACAGGGGGCATGACCGGCATCCCCATCATCGCGCCAAGCCTGCTCGCCGCCGATTTCGGACGTCTGGCCGAGGAGGCGGAGGCCGCCGCCCGCGCCGGGGCGGACTGGCTGCATCTCGACGTGATGGACGGGCATTTCGTGCCGAATATCAGCTTCGGGCCGCTGGTGGTGAAGGCGCTGCGCAAGCGGAGCCGCCTGCCCTTCGACCTGCATCTGATGATCGCACCGGTGGACCCTTATATCGATGCCTTCGTCGAGGCCGGAGCAGATCATATCAGCATCCATGCCGAAGCCGGGCCGCATCTGCACCGCTCGCTGCAGGCGATCCGCGCCCATGGCAAGATGGCCGGGGTGGCGATCAACCCGGCGACGCCCGCCGCCATTCTCGGCCCGGTGCTCGATCTTGCCGACATCATCCTGGTCATGACCGTCAATCCCGGCTTCGGCGGGCAGAAATTCCTGGAAAGCCAGTTGCCCAAGATCGCCGAACTGCGCCGGATGGCGAGGGAGGCGGGGCGGGATATCCGCATCGAGGCGGATGGCGGGGTCGATGCCGCCACGGCGCGGGCGGTGCTCGATGCCGGGGCGGATGTGCTGGTGGCCGGCACCGCCGTTTTCGGCAGGCCGGATTATGCCGCCGCCATCGCGGCGCTGCGCCGGCCGGAAGCCAGGGCCGCATGAGCGAGGACCGCAACCTGCTGCGCGGCGCCCGGCAGTTCTTCGCGAAGCTCTCCAGCCTGCGCCCCGTCACCGTGCCGGACGCGCCCGCCATGCCGGTGCGCGATCCCTGGCCGGGCGAGCCGGGCCGGGGTGCCCGCATCGTCAAGGGCGAGATCGAATGGATGGGCGCCGTCCGCCCCCTGCGGCCCGGCAGCTTCGCCGCCCGCGATTCATCGACGGTGATGGCCGCCCATATCCACGGCTTCACCTGGCTGCGCGACCTGCGCGCCCTCGGCACCGATACCGCCCGGATGCGCGCCCGCGCCCTGATCAGCGACTGGATCGGCGCGGTTCTGCCCGCGGTCGCCATCGTGCCCGATGTCAGCGGGGCGCGGATCGCCGCCTGGCTCGGCCATTACGATTTCTTCGCGGCCTCCGCCGATGACGAGTTCCGGCAGGCGCTGATGGCGCGGCTGATGGCGGATGCCCGCCAGCTCGCCGCCTCCCTTCCCGCCGAGGCGCGGGATGGCCGGGCGCTGACGGCGCTGAAGGGGCTGGTCGCCGCCTCGGTGGCGCTGCCCGATCATGCCGCCTATCTGCAGCGCGCGGCGCGCTTCCTGGCCCCGGAGATCGACCGCCAGGTTCTGGCGGATGGCTGCCATGTCGAGCGCAGCCCCGCCGCCCATCTGGCGGCGCTGCAGGACCTGACCGAGATCCGCGCCCTGCTTCAGGCGGCGCGGGCCGAGGCCCCCGCCAGCCTGCCGGGGGCGATCGAGCGGATGGCGCTGGCGCTGCGCAGCCTCCGCCACGGCGATGGCGGCCTTGCTCTGTTCAACGGCAGCCGCGAGGACTGGGCCAATCTGATCGACCTCGTGCTCGCCCAGGCGGGCCGCACCGGGCGCAGCGCCGCCACCCTGGCCGAAGGCGGATTCCACCGCCTGGCCGCCGGGAAGAGCGTGGTCATCATCGATGGCGGCGCTCCTCCGGCGCAGGGCATGGACCGCTTCGCCCATGCCGGCACGCTCGGCTTCGAATTCTCCATCGCGCGCGAGCGGCTGATCGTGAATTGCGGCGCCGCCACCGCCGCCGGCCCCGAATGGCGGGACGCGCTCCGCGCCACCGCCGCCCATTCCACCCTCACCATCGCCGATGTCTCCTCCTCCGAGCTTCGCCCGGACGGGCTGGGCCGCCGCCCCTCGCATGTCGAGGTGCAGCGCCAGGAGGCGAATGGCGCCCACTGGTTCGAGGGCAGCCATGACGGCTGGAAGAAGCCCTTCGATGCCATCCATCACCGCCGCCTCTATCTTGCCGAGAGCGGCGAGGACCTGCGCGGGGAGGACTGGATCGAGGCTGGCGAGCCGCAGCCTTTCGCCCTGCGCTTTCACCTGCACCCGAATGTCACCGCCAGCATTCAGCAGGATGGCGAGGCCGCCCTGCTGCGCCTGCCTTCCGGCCAGGGCTGGCGCCTCCGCGCCGATGGCGGGACTCTCTCCGTCGAGGAGAGCATCTATGCCGGCGGCTTCGAGGCAAGGCGGTCCGAGCAGGTCGTGCTCACCGGTCATCAGGACGGGCCGCAGCACGTCAAATGGGCCATCACCAAACTGGGATAAACAGGCAAGGCACGGTACATACCGAATGGCACGGATTTTGTTGACCGGCGGCGCCGGGTTCATCGCCTCGCACACGGCGACCGTATTGCTGGAGCGCGGGCATGATGTGGTCCTGCTCGATGATTTCTCCAACGCGGCGCGCGACGTGCCGGCACGGCTCAGGCGCATCACCGGCGTCACCCTGCCGGTGACCGAGGCGGATATTCGGGACGAGACGGCGATGGCGGCGGCGCTCGCCGCCTTTCCGGTCGATGCGGTGGTGCATTTCGCGGCGAAGAAGGCGGTGGGCGAGAGCGAATCGGACCCGCTTCTCTATTACGACGCGAATATCGTCGGCACGATCCGCCTGCTGGCGGCGATGGCGCGGGCGGGCATCGGGCGGATCGTGTTCTCCTCCTCCGCCACCGTCTATGGCGAGCCGGATTCCTGCCCCATCACCGAGGATGCGCCCTTGCGCGTGACCAACGTGTATGGCCGCACCAAGCTGGTGATGGAGGGCATGATCACTGATCTCGAACGCACCGGAGTGATGCGGGCAGCGGGCATCCTGCGCTATTTCAATCCGGTGGGCGCGCATCCCTCGGGCGTGATCGGCGAGGACCCGAGCGGCGTGCCGGCCAATCTGATGCCCTATCTCTGCCAGGTGGCGGAGGGGCGGCGGCCGCATCTCAACGTGTTCGGCGATGATTACGAGACGCGGGACGGCACCGGCGTGCGCGACTTCATCCACATCATGGATCTGGCCGAGGCGCATGCGGCGGCGGTGGAGCGGCTGCTGGAGCATGACGGCTCCTTCACCGTCAATCTCGGCACCGGCACCGGCTATTCGGTGCTGGAGATGATCTCCGCTTTCAAGGCGGCGACCGGCATCGAAATCCCCTATCGCGTCGCCCCGCGCCGGCCCGGCGACGTGGCGGAATGCTATGCCGACCCTAGCCTTGCCGCGGAACTGCTCGGCTGGCGGGCGAAGCGCGGCATCGAGGAGATGTGCCGGGATGCCTGGCGCTGGCAGAGCAAGGCGGCGCTGACCAACGCGCCGGCCTGAGTGACGCGGCACCTCGCCTATCTGATCACCGAGGACTGGTTCTTCGCCTCGCATTTCCTGGCGCGCGGGCGGGCGGCGCTCGCCGCCGGATACCGGGTGAGCGTGCTCTGCCGCGCCAATGCCGCCGCCGAGGCTCTGCGGCGCGAAGGCTTCGCGGTTATCGACATTCCCTTCGTGCGCGCCCGGATCAATCCGGCGGCGGAGGCAGTGCTTGCCGGACGGATCGCGCGGGAATACCGGGCGCTGAGGCCCGACATCGTGCATCATGTGGCGCTGAAGCCGATCGTGCTGGGAACGCTCGCCGCGCGGCTCGCCGGGGTGCGGGCGGTGGTGAACGCGCCGGTGGGGCTCGGCTATGTGTTCACCTCGGATCGGGCGAAGGCGCGGGCCCTGCGGCTTCCGGTTGCGGCGGCGCTGCGGGCGACACTGGGCGGGCGGGGCGGTTTCGCCGTGTTCGAGAACGCGGAGGATCTGAACGCCATGGTGGCGCGCGGGTTGGTGCGGCGCGAGGCGGCGGTGCTGATTCCCGGCGCCGGGGTGGACACCGCGCTGTTCCAGCCGGCGCCGAAACCGGATGGGCGGGTCAAGGTCATCCTGGTCGCGCGGATGCTGCGGGACAAGGGGATCGCGGAGTTCATCGAGGCGGCGCGCATCCTCGGATCGCGCGGCGTCGGGGCGGAGTTCCTGCTGGTGGGACCACCCGATCCCGGCAATCCCAATTCGCTGACCGAGGCGGAATTGCGCGATGCCGCGGCTTCCGGCGCGGTGGAATGGCTGGGGCCGCGCCGCGACGTCCCGGCGCTGCTGGCCGCCTCCCATATCGCCTGCCTGCCCTCCTATCGCGAGGGGCTGCCGAAATCCCTGCTCGAAGCGATGGCTTCGGGCCTGCCTTGCGTCGCCACCGACGTGCCCGGCTGCCGCTCCCTGGTGCGGGATGGCGAAACCGGCCTGCTGGTGCCGCCGCGCGATCCCGCCGCCCTGGCCGGCGCGCTGGCGCGGCTGATCGCCGATCCCGCCCTGCGGGAGCGCCTCGGCGCGGCGGGCCGGCATCGCGCCGTCAGCGAGTTCGCCGATCCGATCATTTGCGCCGCGACGCTGGCGGTCTATGATCGGGCCCTGGAACAAGGAGGCAGGCCATGAAACGCTCGATCCCGATAATCGCGGCGCTGGGCATCCTGGGCATCGGCACCGCCCATGCGCGGAACGAACGGACCATCGGCGCGGTTTCCACCAATTTCCGCCTGCTGGGCGCCAATGACAAGGTGGTGGTCGAGCGGTTCGCGGACCCGAAGATCAGGAATGTCGCCTGCTTCGCCAGCTTCGCCAAGACCGGCGGGGTGAAGGGAAGCCTGGGTGTCGCCACCGATCCTTCCCGCTTCGGCCTCTCCTGCGTCGCCTCCGGCCCGGTCAGCCTGCCGCCCGATCTGCCGAGGCGGGAACAGGTGGCCGCCATCTCCGCCTCCTTCCTGGTCAAGCATTTCAACCTCTACCGGCTGACCGGCCCGCACCGCACCTCCCTCGTCTATATCCTGATCAGCACCAAGATCATTCACGGCTCGCCCGCCAACGCCATTTCCGCCGTGCCCGTCACTGGCGGGTGATCCGCAGACTCGCCCTCCTCGCCGGCGGCGGCATCGTCATCCTCGCCGCGCTGCTGGCGGCGCTGATCCTCGCCACCATGCCGGGCGAGGGTGGCAAGGCACGGCTGCCGGGGCTTTCGGCTCCGGTGCGGATCACCTTCGGCCCGCGCGGCGTGCCCTTCATCCGCGCGGCGAATTTCGACGATGCCGCCGAGGCGCTGGGCTATCTCCACGCGCGGGACAGGCTGTTCCAGATGGAGCTGACGCGGCGCCTGGCTTCGGGGCGGCTTTCCGCCCTGTTCGGCGAGCGGGCGCTCGCCGTCGATGAGCGCATGCGCAGGCTGGGGCTGAAGCAGGCCGCCATCGCATCGGAAGCCGGGCTGAGCCCCGCCACCCGCGCCGTGCTCGCCGCCTATGCCAGGGGCGTGAATGCCTGGATTTCAGCCAAAGGCCGGTTCAGCGCCTGGGACTTCCTGATCTTCGGCCGCCCGAAGCCCTGGAGGGTGCGGGATTCCCTGCTCTGGGGAGAGTTGCTCGCCTATCAGCTTTCCGGGAATGCGCGGGTGGAGCTGGACAGGCTGGCGCTCTCCGCCAGCCTGCCGCGCGGCAAGATCGAATCCCTCTGGCCGAAGGCGAAAGTTCCGGCGGCGGACACGGCTCGGCTGATCCTTCCCGGCGCGCCCGCCGCGGCGCTCGCCGCGCTGCGGAGGATGCCGATGTTTCCCGCGCCCTTCACCGGGCCAAAGACGGCCTCGAACGAATGGGCGGTGGCGGGGCCGCGCTCGGCGACGGGAGCGCCGCTGCTGGCCGGCGATCCGCATCTCGGCTTTCAGTTCCCCGGCCTCTGGTATCTCGTCCGCATCGACACACCGCATCGAACCCTGGCCGGTGCCAGCGCGCCGGGCGTGCCCTTCCTCATCTTCGGCCATAACCGCCGCCTCGCCTGGACCTTCACCAATAACGGCGCGGCGGTGCAGGATATTTTCGCCTTCAGGCGGATCGGCAAGGCTCATTATCTGGGGCCGAACGGGCCGCTGCCCTTC
>DASTAF010000327.1:0-3404 GCA_035713005.1 Acetobacteraceae bacterium | reverse complement strand
CGGTTTCTGCACGCCGGGCTTCGTGATGTCGCTCTTCGCCACCTATTCGCGCCATCTCGATGCGGAATCGCGGCCGGACCGGCGGCACATCGCCGATGACCTCGCCGGCAATCTCTGCCGCTGCACCGGCTACCGCCCGATACTGGACGCGGCCGAGCGCATGTTCGCGCTGCCGCCGGTCCGGCTCGACACGGCGCCGATCATCGCGAGACTTCGGAACATCGCCGCTGAAACGGCGGAGCCCTTCCTGTATGCCGCCCGTAATCCCGCCTATCCGGCCCAGGATGGCGGACGGGTTGACCGGTTCTTCGCGCCGCGCTCCGCATCCAGCCTCGGTGCTCTTTACGAGGAGATGCCCGGCGCGCGCCTGCTCGCCGGGGCGACCGATATCGGCCTCTGGGTGAACAAGCAGTTTCGCGATGTCGGCGACCTGATCTCCGTCACCGAGGTGGCGGAGTTGAATGCCATTGCCGCCGATGAGGAGCGTTTGCGCATCGGTGCGGCGGTGCCGCTGCAGGATGCCTGGGCCGCGCTCGTCCGCATCGTGCCCGCCTGCGCCGAGATGGCGCTGCGCTTCGCCGGGCCGCCGATCCGCCATGCCGGCACCATGGGCGGCAACATCGCCAATGGCTCGCCCATCGGGGATTCGGCGCCGGTGCTGATGGCGCTCGATGCGGTTCTGGTCCTGCAGCGGGGTCAGCAAACCTGCAGGCTGCGGCTGGATGAATTTTATCACGGCTATATGCGCAACGCGATGAGCACGGGCGAGTTCCTGCGCGGCATCGAAATTTCCCTTCCTGGGCCGGATGTGCATGTTCGTGCCTATAAGATTTCGAAACGCGCCGATTCCGATATCTCCGCCCTGAGCTGCGGCGCGTCGATTCGTCTCGATGGCGGCATGGCGGCGGAAATCAGGCTCGCCTTCGGCGGCATGGCGGCGGTGGTGAAGCGCGCGGCGCATGCCGAGGCGGCTTTGCGCGGCGCGTGCTGGAACGAGGCCGCGATACGAAGGGCGATGGATGCGCTGGAGCATGATTTCACGCCGCTTTCGGATTTTCGCGCCTCCAGCGGCTATCGGCTGCGCGTGGCGCGCAATCTGCTGTGGCGGTTCTGGCTTGAAACCCGCCCTGCCGATCCCTTGCCCGCCCGCGAGACGAGGGCGCGGGCGCCCGCATTCGCCGAGGCCGCTCCATGAACAAGGAATTCAATCCTGCCCCGGTCGAAGCCCGGACCAGCCCTTTGCCCCAGAGCTTCGCGCCGCATGCCGCGACCGCCTGGAGCGAGGCGGATGCCGCGACGCTCCGGGCCGGCGGGCGCATCGGCGTCAGCGTGCCGCATGAGTCGGCGCATCTGCATGTTACCGGCCGCGCCGCCTACACCGATGATCTGCCGGAACGCGCGGGAACCTTGCATGCCGCTCTCGGCCTTTCGCCCGTCGCCGCGGGAAGGCTCCTCGGCATCGACCGGGACCGCCTGCTCGCGATGCCCGGCATCGTCGCTGTCTTCACCGCCGCCGACATTCCGGGAGTGAATGATTGCGGCCCGGTGGTGCATGACGACCCGATCCTCGCCGATGGCGAGTTGCGCTATCTCGGCCAGCCGGTGTTCCTGGTGGTCGGCACCGACCGGGAGCTTGCACGCCGCGCCGCCGCGCTCTCGCGCGAGGTGCTGGCGGTCGAGGCGGCGGAGCCGGTGCTGACCGCGCGGGAGGCGCATGCGCGCCAGCAATATGTGCTGGGACCGGCGCATCTGGTGCGCGAATCCGCCGAAGGCGCGCTGGCGCGGACCCTCGCCTCGGCGCCGCGCCGCCTGCGGGGCAGGCTGAGTCTGGGCGGCCAGGAACAGTTCTATCTCGAAGGGCAGATCTCCTATGCGATCCCGACCGAGAATGACGGCATGCTGGTGCTGTGCTCCACCCAGCATCCGAGCGAAATGCTGCACGTGGTGGCCCATGCGCTCGGCTGGCGCAGCCATCAGTTGGTGGTGGAATGCCGGCGCATGGGCGGCGGCTTCGGCGGCAAGGAATCGCAATCGGCGCTGTTCGCCTGCGCGGCGGCCATCGCGGCGCGGCACCTGCGCCGCCCGGTGAAGCTGCGGCTCGACCGCGACGATGATTTCCTGGCCACCGGCCGCCGCCATCCCTTCGAATACGATTACGATGTCGCCTTCAATGATGAAGGGCGGATTCTCGCGCTGGAGGCCGATCTGATCGCCAATGCCGGCCATTCCGCCGATCTCTCCGGCGCCGTCATGACCCGCGCCCTCTGCCATCTCGACAATGCGTACTGGATTCCCGAGGTGGCGATCCACGGCTATCTCGCCCGCACCAATACCCAGAGCAACACCGCGTTCCGCGGCTTTGGCGGCCCGCAGGGCGTGCTGGTGACGGAATTCGTGATGGACGAGATCGCCCGCGCGCTGGGCCGCGATGCGCTCGATGTCCGGCAGGCGAATTTTTACGGGACCGGCACTGACAATGTCACCCCCTATGGCCAGACGGTCGAGGACAACGTGATCCACAAGATTGTGGACGATCTTGTGGCCAGCAGCGATTATCGGGAGCGCCGCGCGGCGATCGAGTCGTTCAACCGCGCGAGTCCGGTGCTGAAGAAGGGGCTGGCGCTGACGCCGGTGAAGTTCGGAATCTCGTTCAACGTGCCGCATCTCAACCAGGCCGGCGCCCTGGTTCATGTCTATGTCGATGGCAGCATACTGGTGAACCATGGCGGCACCGAGATGGGGCAGGGGCTCAACACCAAGGTGGCGCAGGTCGTTGCCGATGTCTTCGGCGTCGGCTTCGCCGCCATTCGCTGCACCGCGACGGATACCTCGAAGGTCGCCAACAGCTCGGCGACCGCCGCCTCCACCGGCGCCGACCTGAACGGCATGGCGGCGCTCGATGCCGCGCGGACGATCCGCGACCGGCTCGCCGAATTCGCCGCCGCCCGGCATGGCTGCGCGGCCGGGGATGTCGTTTTCGCGGATGATCATGTCGTCGCGGGAGCGGTGACGCTGCCTTTCCCCGTCCTGGTCCGCCAGGCTTACGAGGCGCGCGTGCAGCTGTGGAGCGACGGGTTCTACGCGACGCCGAAAGTGCACTGGGATCGCGAGCGGCTGCGCGGACGGCCATTCTATTACTTCGCTTATGGCGCCGCGGTCAGCGAGGTCGTCATCGACACGCTGACCGGCGAATGGTCGCTCATCCGCGCCGATATTCTGCACGATGCCGGGCGCTCGCTCAATCCGGCGATCGATATCGGCCAGGTCGAGGGCGCCTTCATCCAGGCGATGGGCTGGCTGACCATGGAGGAACTGGTCTGGCATCCGCGATCCGGATTGCTGCAGACTCATGCGCCGAGCACCTACAAGATTCCGACGGCGAATGACTGCCCGGAGGCGCTGAA
>DASTAF010000326.1:0-7037 GCA_035713005.1 Acetobacteraceae bacterium | reverse complement strand
GCCTGCGCCTGCTCGTCGGAAGTGGCGGCGATCTTGATCGTGCCGTCATCCTCGATGTCGATCTTGCAGCCGGTCTGCTCGACGATCTCGCGGATCACCTTGCCGCCGGTGCCGATCACGTCGCGGATCTTGTCCTTCGGCACGCTCATGGTGGTGATGCGCGGCGCGTTCTGCGACACATCCTCCCGCGCCCCGGTCAGCGCCTTCGACATCTCGCCCAGGATGTGCATCCGCCCATCCTTCGCCTGATCCAGCGCGATCTTCATGATCTCCGGCGTGATCGAGGTGATCTTGATGTCCATCTGCAGGGAGGTGACGCCCTGCTCCGTCCCGGCCACCTTGAAATCCATGTCGCCGAGATGATCCTCGTCGCCCAGGATGTCGGAAAGCACGGCGAAGCCGCGCTCCTCCTTGATCAGCCCCATGGCGATGCCCGCCACCGGCCGGGTCAGCGGCACGCCCGCGTCCATCAGCGCGAGCGAGGTGCCGCAGACCGTCGCCATCGAGGAGGAGCCATTGCTCTCGGTGATCTCGGAGACGATGCGGATCGTGTAGGGGAACTTGTCCTTGCCCGGCAGCAGCGGGTGGATGGCCCGCCAGGCCAGCTTGCCATGGCCGATCTCGCGCCGGCCCGGGCTGCCCATGCGCCCCGTCTCGCCCACGGAATAGGGCGGGAAGTTGTAGTGCAGCATGAAGTGCTCGCGGTACTCGCCCTCGATCACGTCGTTGATCTGCTCGTCCTGCGCGGTGCCGAGCGTCGCCACCACCAGCGCCTGGGTCTCGCCGCGGGTGAACAGGGCGCTGCCATGGGTGCGCGGCAGGATGCCGACCTCGGCGACGATCGGGCGCACGGTCCTGGTGTCGCGCCCGTCGATCCGGGTGCCGTGATCGAGGATGGCGTTGCGGACGATATCCGCCTCCAACTCCTTGAACAGCCCCTTGACCTTCTCGGTGTCCAGTTCCTCGGCCTTGAGGGTTTCCAGGGCCTGCGCCTTGGCGGCGTCGATCCTCTCGTGGCGGACCTGCTTCTCCCGCTCCTCATAGGCGGCGCGCAACGCATCGCGGGCGAGCTGATCGACCCGCGTCTTCAGCGTCCTTTCCGCCTCGGTCTCCTCCGGCAGCGCCCAGGGGTCCTTCGCCGCATGCTCGGCCAGCTCGATGATCGCCTGGATCACCGGCTGGAACGCTGCGTGCCCAAAGGTGACGGCGCCGAGCATGATCTCCTCGGAAAGCTCCTGCGCCTCGCTCTCCACCATCAGCACGCCCTCGGTGGTGCCGGCGAGCAGCAGTTCGAGCTTGCTGCTCTCCGCCTCGGCGATCGGGGTGTTCAGCACGTATTCGCCGTTGATGTAGCCGATGCGCGCCGCACCCACCGGGCCGAAGAACGGAATGCCGGAAAGGGTGAGCGCCGCGGAGGCGGCGATCAGCGCCACCACGTCCGGCTCGTTCTCCATGTCGTGACTCAGCACGGTCACGATCACCTGCACCTCGTTGCGGAAGCCGTGCGGGAAGAGCGGGCGGATCGGCCGGTCGATCAGGCGGGAGGTGAGGGTCTCGCGCTCGGTCGGGCGGCCTTCGCGCTTGAAGAACCCGCCCGGAATGCGCCCGGCGGCGTAGAACTTCTCCTGGTAATTCACCGTCAGCGGGAAGAAATCCTGCCCCGGCTTGGCGGTCTTCGCCCCCACGGCGGTGGCAAGCACCACCGTGTCGCCATAGCTGGCCACCACCGCGCCATCCGCCTGGCGCGCGATCTTGCCGGTTTCGAGCACGAGCTTGCGCCCGCCCCAGTCCAGTTCCTTGCGGAAATACTTGTCGAACATCGTCGAGTCCTTGTCTTCGCGGCCAGACGACATCCTGCGTCACGCGGGGCCGGGACGGCGTCTCGGGCTGCATGGATCGGGCTGTGAAGGAAATCTCGCTCACAGCCACGGGCCATGTGGCCGGAAACGCCGCGTATCGCCCGGCGTTGCGCGGCTGCAGGGCTTCGCCTTCTGGCCGCCGATGGGGGACCATACCCCCGGTTAGCACACGCCACCCTGGCGCGTATGAATGGCCATAACCGAAACGGCGGCGGAAGGCTACTCCCGGCCGCGCATTGCCGCCGCCTAAGCGCGCATATCGAAGGCGGCCAGCGAAGCGAGGTCCCGCCCCTCCCAACCTTCCCGCACCGCCTCGTGCACCATCGAGCGCACCGCCTTCACGGTGCGGAGCGAGTAGCCGATATGCTCCCCCTCCTCGTCCATCAGGCGCAGATCCTTCTCCACCGCCTCCAGGCTGAAGGCGGGCTCGCCGGCTTCCTCGCCATGCATCGCCGCGATCACCGCCGCCGCCCGCCCCTTGAGCGCCGGCGGCGAGCCGACGCCGCCGCTCATGATCTCGATGAAACGCTCCGGCGGCACGTTCTGCGCCCGCGCGATCACCGCCGCCTCGCCGAGGGCCTGGAAGAACACCAGCAGGGGCAGGTTGATCGCGAGCTTCATCGCCGCCGCCGCCCCCACCGTGTCGAATTCCTGGATGCGGTCGCACAGATCGGCGAGCAGCGGCTTGACCCGCCCCCGCATCGCCGGATCGGCGCCGAGAAGGCCGAGCAGGGTGCCGTTGCGCGCCGGGCCGACCGTGCCGCCCACCGGGCAGGCGGCGAAGCCGCCGCCCTGCCCCTGCACGTCGCGTTCCAGCGCCGCCATCGTATCGGGCCGCAGCGTGCTCATGTCGATGATGGTCCTGCCGGCAAGCCCCGCCGCCAGCAATCCATTCTCGCCGTGATACACGGCGCGGGAGGCATGCTCGTCGAGCAGCATGACGATGATGATCTCCGCCGCCCCGGCCACGGCGGATGGCGAGGCCATGACGCTCAGGCCGGGAATATCCCGCGCCCGCTCCAGGGTCCGGTTCCAGCCGGCGACCTCATGCCCCCGGTCGAGCAGCCGCCTCGCCATGGCGCCGCCCATCCGCCCCAACCCGATCATGCCGACCCGCATACGCTTCTCTCCTCTCACAGATGACCGGCTCGATATGGGGCTGCCGGCGCGATGCGCACGCAGAAAAAAAGCCGGAAGCATGGCCTCCGGCTTTCTTGATCGCAGGGATCGGGCTGCTCAGCCCGGCGCGGGCAGCGGCCCCAGCCCCGGCTGCGGCTTGTCCGGCTTCTGCGCGGTCGGCACCGAGGCACGGCGCTGATCCGGCGCCGGTTCGTCCACCACCTTGCGCACGACCTTCTCGCCCTGCAGCACCTGGCGGATCTCGTCGCCCGAGAGCGTCTCGTATTCCAGCAGCCCGTTCGCCAGGGCGTGCAGGTCGGCGATCCGCTCGGTCAGGATGCGCTTGGCCTCGGCATAGGCATGGTCGATGACCGCCTTGATCTCGGCATCGATCTCGCGGGAGGTCGCCTCCGAGACATTCTTGTGCTGCGTCACCGAATGACCAAGGAAGAGTTCCTGCCCGTTATCGCCATAGGCGATCATGCCGAGCTTGTCGCTCATGCCCCATTCGGTGACCATGCGGCGGGTGATGTCGGTCGCCTGCTTGATGTCGCCGGAGGCGCCGTTCGAGACGTTGTCCGGCCCGAACACGATCTCCTCCGCCGCCCGCCCGCCCATCGCCTTGACCAGCTCGGCAAGAAGCTTCGCCTTGCTCATCGAATAGCGGTCACCTTCCGGCAGGCTCATCACCATGCCCAGCGCCCGGCCGCGCGGGATGATCGTCGCCTTGTGCACCGGGTCGCAATGCGGCTGGGTGATCGAGCACAGGGCATGCCCGGCCTCGTGATAGGCTGTCATGCGCTTCTCGTCGTCGCTCATCACCAGCGAGCGGCGCTCGGCGCCCATCATCACCTTGTCCTTGGCATGCTCGAACTCGGCCATCGCCACCACCCGCTTGCCGATGCGGGCGGCCAGCAGGGCGGCCTCGTTCACCAGATTGGCGAGATCGGCGCCCGAAAAGCCGGGCGTTCCGCGCGCGATCACCTTGGGATCGACATCGGCGGCCAGGGGCACCTTGCGCATGTGGACCTTGATGATCCGCTCGCGCCCGTTCACATCCGGATTCGGCACCACCACCTGCCGGTCGAACCGGCCGGGCCGCAACAGCGCCGGATCGAGCACGTCGGGCCGGTTGGTGGCGGCGATCAGGATCACGCCCTCATTGCTCTCGAACCCGTCCATCTCGACCAGCATCTGGTTGAGGGTCTGCTCGCGCTCGTCATTGCCGCCGCCGAGGCCCGCGCCGCGGTGCCGCCCGACGGCGTCGATCTCGTCGATGAAGATGATGCAGGGCGCGTTCTTCTTGCCCTGCTCGAACATGTCGCGCACCCGCGAGGCGCCGACGCCGACGAACATCTCGACGAAATCCGAGCCGGAGATCGAGAAGAAGGGCACGTTCGCCTCGCCGGCGATCGCGCGGGCCAGCAGCGTCTTGCCGGTTCCGGGCGGCCCGACCAGCAGCACGCCTTTCGGGATCTTGCCGCCCAGCCGCTGGAATTTCTGCGGATCGCGCAGGAACTCGACAATCTCCTGCAGTTCGCCCTTCGCCTCGTCGATACCCGCGACGTCATCGAAGGTCACTCGCCCCTGCTTCTCGGTGAGCAGCCTCGCCTTCGATTTTCCGAACCCCATGGCGCGGCCGCCGCCCGACTGCATCTGCCGCATGAAATAGACCCAGACGCCCACGAACAGCAGCATCGGGGCCCAGGAGAGCAGCAGGTGGAGCAGCGGATTCACCGGCGGGTTCAGCGGCTTCGCCACCACCCGGACATGCTTCGCGATCAGCGAGTTGACCAGATTCGGATCATTCGGAGCGTAGGTTTCGAAGCTGGAACCGCTCTTCAGCGCCCCGGTGATGTCGGGGCCGCGTATGGTGACATGATCGACCTTGCCGCTGTTCACTTCCGCCAGGAAGGTCGAGTAGGCAACCTGCGTACCCTTGTCGGTATGCGAATCGGTGGGCTGGAACATGTTGAACAGCAACACGAAAAACAGCGCGATAATGACCCACAGCAGCAGATTGCGACCAAAATTATTCATCAGGCCTAATCCAGTTCCTTCACAACGCGCCGGGCTAGCCCCGGCACGCACTTGAGTTCAGGCATTTTCGTGTTGCATCATGGCATGCGGCGAAAAGCACTGCTAGCATAAGCCTACATAATCGGGGAACGTATTTTTTCTATGCTTTTCCCTATCGATATGGCGCACGGCACCTACACGAAAAGGTGTGGCACGAACGGGTGAGGCGAAACCGGTTCGGGCGGGGTGAAGCTCAGTCGCGCGCATGGACCATACCCAAGATGTGGTATCGCGACAATATGCTCCCGATCGTAAAGAACGGGTAAAGTTCTGAGGATCAAGGCCGGCAAATCAGTCTGGCGGCGAAAATTCGCCGCGCTTGCGCCGAGGCAGCCGATCCGGTCCGCCCCGGCGGGAGCCGCCAGCACGCGGAACCGCCCGTCCCAGACCACCCCCTCCGCCAGCGGCCGCGCCGGCGCGCAGGCAGCCGGCTCGCGGGCGAGAAGCCAGCCTTCCCCGCCGCGAAGCAGACGCCCGGCGGGCACGATCCGCACCCCGCCCAGCGTGGCCGGACGCATCGACGCGGCAAGCCGCTCCACCGCCTCCCGCCGCGGAGGATAAACCGCCCCGCCGATGGCGCGCAGCAGCGCCGCCAGCGCATCGGGCGGCATCTCATCCCCCCGCAGCAGGGCATAGCCCTCCGGCCTGATCTCCGCCTGGCGGGCGAGAAACCGCGCCGCCGCGCCCATTTCCGCCCGGCGCGCCCCGCCGGCCCGGCGCATGGCTTCCGGATCGGCGCTTCCCGCGCCCCGGGCCAGCGCGTTCCGAAGCGCCACCCGCTCGAAGCGCCGGTCGGCATTGGAAGGGTCTTCGATCCAGCCGCAATTCCGCTCCCGCAGGAAGGCCCGAAGCACCTCCGGCGCGATCCCCAGCAGCGGGCGAAGGAGGATCACGTCATGCCGCGCCGCCGCCATCGCCATGGCGGCAAGCCCGCGCCTGCCGCGCGCCGCGCGCATGAGCGCGGTCTCCGCCTGATCGGCCAGATGATGTCCCAGCAGCAGGTGCGCGGCCCCTGCTTCCCGCGCCGCCCGGGCCAGCGCCTCGTGCCGCGTGATCCTGGCCCGGTTCTGCAGCGCCGGGCCGCGTTCAAGCCCAAGGCGGATGATCCGGGCTTCGATCCCGCGCGCCGCCAGCATCGCCGCCGCCCGCTCCGCTTCCTCCCCCGATTCCGCCCGCAGCCCGTGATCCGCGATCAGCGCGATCACCGAGCCGCCGCGGGCCGCCGCCCAGTCCCGCGCCAGCAGGGCGAGCGCCATGCTGTCCGCTCCGCCCGAAACGCCTGCGGCAAGCCGGGGTGATGATCCATAAGGGCCGCATGCCGCCATCGCCGCGCCGAACCGGCCGGCGAGCGATGCGATCATGTTGGGAAAGCCGCCGAGCTTACTGGCAGCGGGCGCGGGAGCGGGCGAGATGAATGCGCCGCGCCAGGCTGGCCGAGGGCTTGGAGAACTGGCTCGCCAGCGAATCCAGCGTGTCGCAGGCCGCCTGATCCTGATGCAGGGCGGTCAGCGAGGCGGCCAGGCCCAGCAGGGCATCCGGCGCGCGCGGCCCGGCCTTGTCGGCGTTGTAGGCATCATCATAGGCAAGGGCGGCGGCTTGGTTCTTGCCCTGCGCCGCCAGCGCCTCGGCGCGGATATATTGCGCATCCGCCGCCCGCGGCCCGGTCTTGGTCCTGGCGAGAACGGCGCCCGCATCGGCTTCGGCGGTCGGGTAATCATGCGCCGCCAGCGCCTTGGCCGCGGCGCGCGAGGATGCCGTTGCCGCTTGCGGCGCGGCGGGCGGAGCCGCGTTGCGCGAGAGCGTGCCCAGCCTGCCGGCGGCGGCCGGTCCGCTTGGCTTGGCCTGGGGCGCGGGCTGGGCCGCAGGCTGCCCCTGCTGGCTGAGCTGGAACTTCAGGTCGCCGATTTCCTGATTCAGCTCGTCATGCTGGGTGGAAACCTCGTGTTCGAGCGTATCGACCCGTCCGCGCAGCGATTGCAC
>DASTAF010000325.1:0-4850 GCA_035713005.1 Acetobacteraceae bacterium | reverse complement strand
TCCAGCGCCTCGCGGAAGGTTTGCACCCGCGCCTGCTCGAAGCCGATATCGCCGAGGCAGAGCGCGTCCAGCACGGTGGTGATGCCCGCCGCCGCGCATTGCGCGTCGTGCGCGATCATGGCCGAGCGCGAGGGCCAGCGGGCATTGACGCGCGGCAGCACCTGCCGCTCCAGATTGTCCGTGTGCAGATCGATGAGGCCGGGGAGCAGATAGTCGCCCTCGAAATCGGCGGCGCCCGGAGCATCCGTCCCACCCGGTGCGAAGCCGGAGATGACCCCGCCCCGGAACTCCAGCGTGCCGCGCAGAAGCGAATCCGGCAGGACCAGAACGGCATTGGTGATGATCATGCAGCCTCGGGGAATGATGCGGGCGGGTTTTGCCATCCGGCGGGATCAGGCGCTACCATGCGGCTCCCATGGGCGCCACCATGAGGGGAGGAAGAAATCATGAACTTCGATCAGAGCCGCTTTTCCAGCGTCCTCGTGACATCCATGGCCGATGCCGTGATCTATGCCGATGCCGAGGGGAAGATCCAGTTCTGGAATGCCGGCGCCGAGCGCATCTTCGGCTTCACCCACGCGGAGGCGCTGGGGCAGACGCTCGACATCATCATCCCGGAAAACCTCAGGCGGCGGCATTGGGAAGGCTTCGACAAGACGATGCGCACCGGCGAGAGCCAGTATGAGGCGGGGGCGCTGCTCGCCGTGCCGGCCATCCGCAAGGATGGCTCGCGCATCTCGGTCGAGTTCACCATCATGCCCTTCCACGACGAGGCGGGACGGATGGAAGGGATCGCGGCGGTGATGCGCGACGTGAGCCAGCGCTTCGAGGAGATGCGGGCGCTGCGCAAGCGGGTGGCGGCCTTCGAACGGGCGAACCCATAGCCCAGGGCGAAAATGCCCGGCTTCTTCCTGATGGGTTGATAACCCGCCCACCCGCCTCCTTATCCAAGGCTGAGCATGTCATCAGGAAAGGACATGAATATGGGTAACGCCCTCAAGCCCCTGGCCGAGCAGGTCATCGTCATCACCGGCGCTTCCAGCGGCATCGGCCTCGCCACCGCCTGCAAGGCCGCCGAGGCTGGGGCGAAAGTGGTGCTCTCCTCCCGCAACGAGGAGGCGCTGGCCGAGGCGGAGCGGAAGATCCGCGCCAAGGGCGGCACCGCCATTCATGTGGTTGCGGATGTGTCGAAGCACGAGGAGCTGGACCGGTTGGCCGCCGAGGCAATCTCCGCCTTCGGCGGCTTCGATACCTGGGTGAATAATGCGGGGCTGGGTATTTTCGGCCGGCTCGGGGAGGTTTCCGAGGAAGACCACCGCCAGCTCTTCGAGATCAACTTCTGGGGCCTGGTGAACGGCACGCTGATCGCCGCGGCGCATCTGAAGGGCAAGGGCGGCGCGATCATCAATCTCGGCAGCGTCGCCTCCGACGTGGGCTTGCCGCTGCAGGGCATGTATGCCGCCTCGAAGCACGCCATAAAGGGTTTCACCGACGCCTTCCGCATGGAGATCGAGGAGGCGGGCGAGCCCATCTCGGTCACGCTGATCAAGCCCGCCTCGATCAACACGCCCTTCCCGGAGCATGCCAAGAACTACATGGACCGCGCGCCGAAGCTGCCGCCGCCGGTTTATGCGCCCGAGGATGTGGCGGATGCCATTCTGTTCGCCGCCGAGCATGGCGGGCGCGACTATTATATAGGCGGCGGCGCCAAGATGATGAGCCAGTTCAACAAGACGGCGCCGCGAGCCGTGGACTGGATGGGGGCGCACATGGTCACTCGCCAGTCCGCCTCGGATGAGCCTGCCGGCGGGGATCGCGACGGCGCGCTCTACAAGCCGGGCCAGGATGGCGAGGTGCATGGGCGCTCGCCGCACCACGTCATGCGCGCCACCTATACGAAGGTTTCGATGTATCCGGTCTGGGCGGGAGCGATCATGGCCGGGGCGGGACTCGCCGCGGCCTCGATGCTGAGGCGGCAGACCCGCCAGTAACAGAGGGCCGCTAGCCGGCCATCACTGCAGGTTCCGGTTCGGCGCCGTCATCATGACCTTCGGCGCCGCCGGCGCTTCCGCCACCTCGCCGCCATTGCCGTCCCGCGCGCTGGCCACCACCAGGCCGCCAGGCGCGTGGTCGTAGATGAAGCCATAGGTCGGATAGGGAACGCCCATCGTGCCGGCGGTGGTCTGCACCTCCACCTTCGTCCAGTTGTTCTCCGGCGAGATGTCGATCACCGGAACATCGCGGGTGATCCGGTTATGCACCCAGTTCGCCTGATCGACGAGCACTTCCCGGCTGTTGATCACCTGCGCCACTACCGCGACATGGCCGAGCGGCATCTGCGGGGTGGAGCGGAAGGCCATCACCGCGCCGGGTTCGGGGCGGGAGCCGCGCGCGTAGCGCCCGGCCGCCTCAGCCCACCAGAGGAACGCGTCGCCGATCAGGTCGATATGGGAAATCTCCCGCGCATAGGGCACGCACCAGAGATAGGTGCTGTGGCTGACATAGTGGTAAAACCGGCGGACCGGGCGGATCGCCACATCCTTCAGCGGCCGCCCGATGAAGCGCGGGCGCCTGATGTATCGCACCACATGGCGGGGCAGGGGCCGGCGGAGCGGCCGGTAGGCAACCCGGTGGACCGGGCGGATCACATGCTCGCGGATGGGTCGATGCTCCACCACGCCCTTTGCCTCGGCGGCGCGTGTTAATCCCAGGAGAACGAGGCAGCAACTCAGCGCCATGAAAAGCCAAAGACCGCCTAAGCCGCTACCCTGCATCCGTTGAGCCTCCTCGTACCCGCCGTTATTGGCGCCGACAAAAAACAACCTAAAGGCGAATTGCAAGCCGAACGATCCGCTTTCGACATGTTTTTCATGGCAGCCATCTCTTGGCTGCATTGCTCAGTGATTACGGTGAGATTGCGGGTTCAGCAACCCTGAAAGCGGTGAAAATGTCACAGATCGAGAATTTTTTCTGATTCGCCGTCGTCATGACGCGGAAGCTAGGAGAGAAAAGCTAAGAAACTCTTGCTTTTTTGAAAAATCTCTTTGCGGATGCGCAATTTCTGGTTTTTGAGGCAAGCCGATTAAACAATTCTTAACCAACGCCGATCGGCGCGATCAGCGGCAGGCGGTGACCATGATTTCCACCAGATAGCGCGAATCGGCGAGCTTCGCCTCCACGCATGCCCGCGCCGGCGCGCCACCCTCCGGCAGCCACTCCGCCCAGACCTGGTTCATCGCCTCACGGTCGCCGATCGATTTCAGCCAGATCTGCGCCTGCAGCAGCCGCGTCTTGTCGGTGCCATGGGTTTCCAGCAGCGAATCGATCTGGCCGAGGACCTCCCTGGTCTGCGCCGCCACGTCGCCGGAAGGGTCCGCCGCGACCACGCCCTGGGTGAAAACGAACCCATGATATTCGACGGCCTTGGCGATGACCGAGCTGGCCTCGGTCCGGATGATGCGGCTCATGGGCAGTCTCCCGTTTTGGTTCCCGCGCCTATTAAGAGGGGCTTGCCGCCGGGCACAAGCCCGGTCAGGGCGGCACGGCGGCGATTGCGCGAAAAATCCGCGCCGGCAGCGTCCCTCCGGCGACGCCGAGCATCGGCTCGTCGTCATCATTGCCCACCCATACGGCGATGATGTCGCCCCGCGCGTAGCCGACGAACCAGGCGTCGCGGAAGTCGTTGCTCGTTCCTGTCTTGCCCGCGGTGAACAAGCCGGGGATATAGGCCGCGCGGCCGGTGCCCCGCTCCACCACCCCGCGCAGCATCTCCATCATCGCCGCCGCGTCCCCTGCCGGGATGACCCGCGCCGGAGGGGCGTGGAACAGCCGGCGCATCCGCCCGCCGCTGGTGACGGCGGTGACCCCATAGGGGCTGACGCGCATCCCGCCATTGAAGAACGGCGCATAGACGGAGGCGAGCTGCAGCACCCCCACCGATCCCGCGCCCAGCGCCAGGGTGGCGTTGCGCGGCAGATCGTCGTTCAGCCCCAGGCGCCGGGCGAGGCCGATCACCCGCCCCGGCCCTCCGGCTCGCAGCAGCAGCCGCACCGCCACCGTGTTGAGCGACTGCGCCAGCCCGGTGGCCATGGTCACCTCGCCGAGATAGCGCGGTTCGTAGTCATGCGGCCGGTAACCATGGATGTCGATCGGAGCGTCGTCGACCAGCGTGTCCGGCCGCAGCCCCGCCTGCAGCGCCGCCAGCCACACCACCGGCTTGAAGGCCGAGCCGGTCTGCCGCCGCGCCAGCACGGCGCGGTTATAGCCCTCCCGGTCGCCATAGCCGCCCACCATGGCCCGCACCGCGCCACTCGCCGCGTCCAGCACCACCACCGCGCCCTGATGGGCGTTCAGCGCCGCGCCATGGGCGGCGATCTCCCGGTCCAGCGCCGCCTCCGCCGCGCGCTGCAGCGCCGGATCGAGGGTGACGCGGAGCATCGCGTCGGCATTGCGGGGCATCGCGCCGCCCGCCTGCTGCAGCGCCCATAGCGCGAACCAGGAGGCGCCGGTCGCCGGGCGGGGCCGGAACTGGATGGCGGAAGCCTCCGCCGCCTCGGTCTGCCTGGTGATCCCGCCGATGGCGGTCATGGCGGCGAGCACCTGCCGGGCGCGGATGGCGGCGGCGCGCGGATTGGCCAGCGGGTTGAGCGCCGAGGGAGCACGCGGCAGCCCCGCCAGCACCGCCGCCTGCCATAGCGAAAGCCGGGATGCCGGGATGCCGAAATAGGCGCGGGCGGCCGCATCCACCCCATAGGCCCCGGCGCCGAGATAGACCCGGTTCAGGTATATCTCCAGAATCTGCCGCCGCGAGTAGTTCTGCCAGAGCCACAGGCTCAGCACCGCCTCGCGCA
>DASTAF010000324.1:0-2911 GCA_035713005.1 Acetobacteraceae bacterium | reverse complement strand
GTGATTCCGGCATTGTCGATCTTGATGGAGCTTTCGCCCACCTTCAGCGTGATCGACTGCATCGACTGGTGGAGCACGTCCTGCGTCACCTTCACGGTCTGGGTCTTGGCCACCGTAACAGCTTGCGCCCCGTCGATGGTGATTTTTTCGTCCTTTTTCACCGTCACGGTGCGGCAATTGCCGATGGTCATGGTCTGGTCGTGCTCGACCTCGATCACATGGTCCTTCTGGGCGTGCAACAGGACGGTCTCCGACCCCTTGGTGTCGTCGAAGGAGAACTCGTTGTAGTCGGCGGCGCCGCCATTTTTGGTGGAGCGGGAGCGGAAGCCGCTCTTGTTCTTCTGGTCCATCGGGAAGATCGGGGTGTTGGCGGAATTATACAGCGCGCCCACGGCTACGGGGCGGTCGATATCCCCTTCGAGGAAGGTGACCGCGACTTCCTGCCCCACGCGCGGGATGAATTGCGCCCCCCAGCCCGCGCCGGCCCAGGGCTGCACCACCCGGAGCCAGAAGCTGCCGGAATCCGTCGTCTCCTTGCGGTGATCCCAAGGGAAGCGCACCTTGATCCGGCCGAGCTTGTCGTTGTGAATCTCCTCGCCCTGCGGGCCGATGACGGTGGCGGTGTATAGCCCGGCCATAACCGGCTTGGGCAGAACAACCGGCCGCCAGGGCGTTGCCGTGGGGAAGGCGGTGACGGTGACGGTGATCGTGGACCGCCCCCCGCCGGTGCGGGCGGTATCCGTCACGCTCATGCCCGTCTCGCAGGCAATGTATTCTGGCTCGCCTCCCTCGGGCGCTGATTTCAGCGAGAATTTCCCCCCCGCGCGCAGCTCCGGGTTGGTCGCGGCGCCGCGATAAAGCCGGGAACGGGCCTCCACCGCCTCCATCCGCCGCTTGACGGAAGCGGAGGCGGCGCCGGATGCCGCCGCATCGGCCGGCCAGACGTAATTTGGCCGGCGTTCGGAGTCAGGCGTGCGGAGCAGCGTCGATACCGAGCCGGAGATGGAGGTGGTGCTGATCTCGGGATTGTAGTCCCCGGCTTCGATACGCCCGGCGGCCACCGCGTCCAGCCGGTGCCAGCTGTCCATGCCGGAGAGGACGCCGCCCTGGGTGCCGAAATCGACCTCCGGATGGGCGATCCGGTGGAAGGCCGAGTTGGAATCGCCGATGACCAGAGTTTCGCCCTTGTCGGAGAACTCGAAGAAATAGAACAGTCCCTCCGCCGCCAGAATGCGCTCGACGAAGGCGAGATAGGTCTCGTTGAACATCACCGTATACGGGCGGGCGGGCGGCTCGGCGCTCCGCCAGGCGACGTCGCGGATGCCGAATTCCCCGAGGATGAGGCTGGCGATGTCCTTCGCGGATTTGTTCTCGAAGAACCGGCAGTCGCTCGCTTCGGCGAGAAAGGCAAATCGCGGCTCGATGACAACGCGGTAGTTCCACCACCTGGCATTGTCGGCGGGTTCCTGGGCGAGGCTCCGCACCAGCCCGGTCACGTAGCGCTCATGCTCCTTGTCCGTGGCGATGGTGATGACCGCCCTGGTGGAGAGGAGCTTGTCCGGGTCGATCAGCGCGGTGCCGGAGCGAAGGAAAAGCTCGTAGCGGTAGGGCCTGCCGATCCATTCGCCGCCGCTCAGCGAGACCGGCTCCGCCTCGACCGGGACGCCGTCGAACCTAGCCTGCAGGAGATCGGTATTCGCGGTCATCGGCCACTCTTTGGTCCCCCGGCATCTAACAATGCGCCACCGCAATGGTCAAGCCGCGCCTGCCTCTTGCCTTCCGCGCCCGCCCGGCGGATGAACCGCGCCATGAGTGATTTCAAGCAAGAGGCTGCCTCGCTCGATCCGGCGGATTGGGCTGGGCTGCGCCGCCTCGGCCACGCGATGCTGGACGATCTGTTCGACGGGCTGGAGCGGCTGCGGGAGGAGCCGGTCTGGCGGCCGGTGCCCGGTGAGGCGCGCGCCGCGCTGCGCGAGGCGCTGCCGCGCGCGGGGGATGATCCCAGGGCAGTTTATGAGGCATTCCGCGAGCGGATTGCCCCTTATCATTCCGGCAACCGGCATCCGCGCTTCATGGGCTGGGTGCAGGGCGGCGGCACTGCCATCGGCATGCTGGGAGAGATGCTGGCCGCGGGGCTGAACGAGAATTGCGGCGGGCGCGACCATGCGGGGCTGGAGGTCGAGCGGCAGGTGATCCGCTGGTCGGCGGAGATGCTGGGCCTGCCGGAGAGCACGGGAGGGCTGCTGGTTACCGGCTCATCCATGGCGAATTTCATCGCCCTGCTCTGCGCCCGCCGGCGGTTGCTGGGCGCGGAGAGCCGCACCAAAGGATTAGGCCAGGCGAGGCTTCGTGGCTACGCCGCCGAGGGCGTGCATCGCTGCGTGCCCGGCGCCTTCGACATGGCTGGAATCGGCTCGGATCAGCTTCGGCGCGTCCGGCTGGATCGCAAATTCCGCATGGATATCGCGGCGCTCGAAGCCGCCATTGCCGCCGACCGCGCGGCGGGATTCCAGCCCTTCCTGCTCATCGGCACGGCGGGATCGGTCGATGTCGGGGCGATGGATGATCTCGCCGCCCTGGCGGAGGTCGCGCGGCGGGAGGGGATGTGGTTTCACGTCGATGCCGCTTTCGGGGCCCTGGCGGCGCTCTCACCTCGGCTGAAGCCTTCGCTGGCAGGCATCGAACTTGCCGATTCCGTCGCCTTCGATTTCCACAAATGGGCGCAGGTGCAGTACGATGCCGGCTGCATCCTGGTGCGCGAGCGGGGCGACATGCTGGACACTTTCGCCCAGGCGGCGAACTATCTGGACAGTTCGGCGCGGGCGATGGCTGGCGGTGCGCCCTGGCCCTGCGACATGGGACCGGACCTCTCGCGCGGCTTCCGCGCGCTGAAGGTGTGGATGAGCCTCAA
>DASTAF010000323.1:0-3169 GCA_035713005.1 Acetobacteraceae bacterium | reverse complement strand
ATAGCCGCGCAACTGGGCGATCTTGTAGGCTTCGTTCAGCGTGACGAGCGGCGAGAAGCTCGTGCCGCCGCCGACATCGGACCCCAGGGCGACGCGCACCGGATTGGATGCGAGCAGGGCGCGTTCGAGGTGAAACAATCCGGAACCGAGGAAAAGATTCGAGGTCGGACAATGAACAACGGCCGCGCCCGATTCGGCAAGCCGCGCCCATTCCCGATCGGCCAGATGCACGGCATGGCCGAACAGGCTGCGCGGGCCCACCAGCCCGTGACGATCATAGACGTCGAGATAATCGCGGCTGTCAGGGAAGAGCGACGCCACCCATTTGATTTCCCGGAGATTTTCCGAAAGATGGGTCTGCATGTAAAGCCCGTCATGCTCGCGAAGCAGCGCGCCGGCGGCAGCGAGCTGCGCTTCCGTGCTGGTGGGGGCGAAGCGCGGGGTGACGGCGTAGAACAGGCGGCCCTCGCCATGCCAGCGCTCGATCAGACGTTTCGAATCGTCATAGGCGGATTGCGAGGTATCGCGAAGCGCCTCGGGGGCGTTGCGATCCATCAGCACCTTGCCCGCGCCGGTGCGCAGGCCGAGCCGTGCCGCCTCCTCGAAATAGGCATCAACCGATTCCGGATGAACGGTGCAGTAGGTAACCGGCGTCGTCACGCCGGAGCGCAGCTCCTCCTGCAGGAAAAGCCGGGCGATCGCCCTTGCGAAATTCCCGTCCGCGTAACGCTGCTCGACCGGAAACACGTAATGCTCCAGCCATTCGAGCAACTGCTTACCGAAGGCGCCGATGACCGGCGTCTGCGGGTAATGGACATGGGCATCGATCAGGCCAGGCAGGACCAGCACCTCGCGCCACCCCTCCGGCGTGACCCCTTCGGGCACCTGGTCGCGCGCATAGGGGCCGGCGAAACGGATGCGCCCGTTCTCCATCACGATCAGCCCATCGCTTTCGTAGCGATAGGAATTCTCCTCATCCCCCGCGAAAGGATTGCCGGTGTAGGTGAGGAACGGGGCGCGAATCGCCGAAATCGTCGTTGGCATGTCCATCATGCCTCCACGCGAGGCATGGCTTCGGATTCGATGATCACGTCCCGCGGCGCCGTCAGGCCGAGATAGGCGATGGCGGAAGCGGCGGCGCCGACGAAGAAGGATATGTCCCCGAATTGCGGGAAAGCCTGCGCGAAGGGGCCGACGAAGACCGGATACTGGTTCCAGAACGGCACGCTGCAAACGACCCCCAGAGCCCAGGACAGAAATCCGAGGGTTCCGATGTCGAGGTTCGCCCAGCGCGCGGCGCGCGGCCGCAGATGGCCGATCACCATGACCGGAAAGCGCGGGAAGATCACATAGCCGAGGAAAAACAGCACCAGCTCGTAATTCTTGTAGAAATGCTGGTAGCCGAGCAGCGAAATGACCAGCCCGACAGCACCGGTGAGAATCGCTGCCTGGTACTGCTTCATGCGGATGCCGGAGGCCAGCGCCGAAAGCCCGGCGGAATAGATGTTCAGCACGTTGGGGCTGATCGTGCCGATGACGATGGCGATGATCAGCGGCGCGCGGAACCACAGTGGAATCCACGCCGAGAACAGGTCGGCCGGGTTGTTCAGGGCAACCGAGCCGCCGATGAAGGCGCCAGCAACCTCAAGCCAGGTGCTGGAGATGAAGCAGCCCAGCGTGGCGTTCCAGAACACGCGGCGCTTGATCGCGGAGCGGCCCTCCCGGTAGCAGAGATAACGCGAATAGTCGCCCGAATAGAGAATCCAGCCGCCGAGCCAGGACAGCATGATCGACATGGTCAGCAGCATGGCGCCGGAGACGCCGCCGACCTCTGCCAGTTTCTTTGGGTCGGCCACGGGCAAATGCGGCAGATGGATCGCCGTGAGGACCGAGAGAATCAGGAACACCGCTGTGAGAAAATAAAAGAACGCCTTTTCGGCCTTGATGATGAAGTCGTGGCCGATGATCGCGATCAGCACCTGGATGGCGGTCAGGCCGATAATGCCGGGGACAAGGCCAATGCCAAGGACGCGGTAGACGAAATAGGCGCCGATGACGGTATTGATCGCAAACCAGGAAAAGCCGTTGAGAAAGTTGAGGAAGGACAGCACGCGATTGCCGATCCGGCCAAACCAGCGCTCGCACAGGATCATCATCGGCAGGCCATAATCGACGCCATAGGTCGAGAACAGGCCGAGCAGCAGGCAGCCGATGACATTGGCGGACAGGATCGCGATGATCGCGTCCGTGATGGAAAGGCCGAACACGCCGGTCGCGATCGCGCCGGTGGTGATGGTGGCGAATTCGACATTCACCGCCATCCAGAGGCCGAAGAGATTCGACGGCTTGCCGTGGGCCTCTTCCGGCGTCACCTGGGCGATGCCCTTCGCTTCCAGGGCGAAGGTATTCTTGCTGCTCATGGTTTCCTCCTTCCGCCGATCATGAAAATGTCGGCTGTTATGAATGATCGCATACCGGCAGGGCGGCGCAGCCGGCGCAGGAAGCCGGTTCGGCCCCATGATCGCCGCGTGCCGTATCCGCCGCTTCATGGCCCGCCAGTTCGAGGAGCTGCGCCGCCACGGAAAGGGCGATGATCTCGGGCTGCTTGCCGGTGATTCCGGGAAGCCCTATCGGGCAGGCGAGGCGCGCGATCGCGGCGGCGGAGATGCCCGCGGCGCGCCAGCGGCTGGTGAAGCGCGCGCGTTTCGTGGCCGAGCCGATCAGCCCGGCATAGGGAAAATCGCGCCGGCGCAGGATCGCCTCGCAGATCGACCAGTCGAGCGCGTGGCTATGGGTCATGACCAGGAACAGGCTGCCTTCCGGAGCATCGGCAACCGCATCCTCCGGCACTTCCATCTGGCGGCGGATCACCCGCGCCGGCCCCGCATCCTCCGCCATGGCGGGAAACGCATTGGCGCGGGCGTCGATCCAGTCGATCGTGCAAGGCAGGCGGCGCAGCACTTCGACCAGCGCTCGGCCCACATGGCCCGCGCCATGAAGCTGCAGGTGAAAGAGCGGCACGGGCGCGGGCAGCGCGGTTTCGAACCAGGGCTGGTAGGAGAGCGTGACCGAGCCGCCGCAGCATTGGCCGAGTGCCGGGCCGAGCGGGTGAATCTCGCTGAGTTCAGCCACCCGCGCGGGATTTTCCCGCCAGGCATCGAGCAGGGCC
>DASTAF010000322.1:0-4086 GCA_035713005.1 Acetobacteraceae bacterium | reverse complement strand
ATCCCGCACCATGGCGGGGTAGGGATGCGGCCCCGCCGCTGTGCCGAGCAGAAAGAAGGTGTCCCGCACATTGGCCACCCAGTCGCGCATCGCCTCGTTCATCGCATCCTTCAGCGTGCCGGCGCCGGAGGTGACGGGCCGTACCTCGGCGCCAAGCAGCTTCATCCGGAACACGTTGGGCTGCTGGCGCTCCACATCGGTTTTGCCCATGTAGATCACGCAGGGCAGCCCGAACAGCGCGGCGACGGTCGCGGTGGCGACGCCATGCTGCCCCGCCCCTGTCTCGGCGATGATGCGGGTCTTGCCCATGCGCCTGGCGAGCAGGATCTGGCCGATGCAGTTGTTGATCTTGTGCGCGCCGGTATGGTTCAGCTCGTCGCGCTTGAAGTAAACCTTCGCGCCAGCAAGCCGCCGGGTCAGCCGTTCGGCGAACCAGAGCGGGCTGGGCCGGCCCACGTAATGCTTCATGTAATAGTCGAACTCGCTCTGGAAGGCGGGATCACGCTTGGCCGCCTCATAGGCTAATTCGAGTTCCAGGATCAGCGGCATCAGCGTCTCGGCGACGAAGCGCCCGCCGTAATCGCCGAACCGGCCCCGCTCGTCCGGTCCGTTACGCAGGGAGTTGGGGCGCAGGGCATCAGGGATAGGCTTGTTCATCGCGGCTCTCCGTTGCCGTCCGGATAGCCGATATGCGGCGCAGATGAAACCTGTCAGGCCTTGGCCTTCTCCGCTTCGGCAATCAGCGCATCATCAATCCTGCTGGCGCGCTGGAAGGCTGACCGCCGGCTGAGCCGCGCCCAGTAGGCTTCGAAGGCAGGGCGCTTTTCGATGGAATTGAACATCAGGCCGAAGCCGATCTGCGATCCAAGATAGAGATCGGCGGCGGAAAACCGGCTGCCCAGCAGGTACTCGTTCCTGAAGACCGCATCTTCCAGCGTGTCCATGACGGCATCAAAGCTGCCATAGCCCACCATCATTCTGCGCTCATCGGGCACTGAAACGCCAAGCGCCCTGTTGGTCACCGCCGCTTCCAGCGGCCCGGCGCCAAAGAACAACCAGCGATAATAGGGGCCGCGCAGCCTGTCAGCGGGTGGGGGCGCCAACCCCGCCTCGGGGAACATATCGGCCAGATAGGCGCAGATCGCCGCGCATTCGGTGACGACCACATCGCCATGACGCAGCACCGGCACCTTGCCCATTGGATTGATCGCAAGAAATTCCGGCGCCTTCATCGTCGTCCGGTATTCGAGCAGTTCGGTGCGGTAAGGCTGCCCGATCTCCTCCAGCATCCATCGAACAATCCGTCCGTGCGACATCGGATTGGTATAGAAAACGAGTTCCGCCACGATCAGGTTTCCAGTTCGCTGTCCCAGTAGAGGAAATCACGCCAGCTTTCGTGCAGGTAGTTCGGCGGGAAGCCGCGCCCCCGATCCTGTAGCTCCCAGCTCGTCGGCTGCCTCGGCACCTGGCGGGGGAACATGTGGCACTCGCGCGGCAGCTTCGCTCCCTTGCGCAGATTACAGGCGCCGCAGGCGGTCACCACGTTCGACCAGGTGGTGCGGCCGCCACGGGCGCGGGGAATCACGTGATCGAAGGTGAGTTCCGGCGCCGGCCTCCGCTCGTGGCAGTACTGGCAGGTGAAGCCGTCGCGCAGGAACACGTTGAACCGGGTGAAGGCGGGCTGCCGCGCCGAGGGGATGAAATCCTTCAGCGCGATCACCGAGGGCAGGCGCATCGCGAAGCTGGGCGAATGCACCTCCCGCTCATATTCGGAAAGCACGCTCACCCGGTCCAGGAACACCGCCTTCACGGCGTCCTGCCAAGCCCAGAGCGATAACGGGAAATAGGATAGCGGGCGGAAATCCGCGTTCAGGACGAGTGCGGGAAAATGTTGCCCGCCGTCAGGCACGACTGAACCGGTCCCAGGCGAAGAGGAAGCAGCGATCCGGGAGGCCGCCGGGGCGGTAACGCTGCCATGTCTGCTGGCGTTGCGACTCCATGCCCGGGAGTATGACAAAGCCTGCCGCGCCCCGCAACCCGGAACGCGCCCAGGATGCGAAACGTCACCTTCCTGTCATGCCGCCTGCCGCGAGGGCGCGAATATATGCTGCAGGAACAAGGCACCGGCGGAAAGTCCGGCCTCGTCGATGCCGTGGGCCAGTTGCGGCGGGTACAGGCTCTGCACCGGCACCCCGGCCTCCCGCAGGCTGCGTTCCGCCTCCTGCGAGCGCGATACCGGCACCACCGGGTCGGCCTTTCCGTGAACCAGCAGCACCGGCGGCTTGCCGGTGATCTCGGCGGCCAGCGTCTCCGGGGCCATCAGGGCGCCGGAATAGGCGAGGATGCCGCGCGGCGGCACCGGGCGGCGCAGCCCGGTGAACAGCACTGTCATCGCCCCTTGGCTGAACCCCATCAGCGCGTAGGCGTCCGGCGGCAGTTCCAGCCGCTTCAGCTCGGCATCCAGATAGGCATCGAGCGCCGCCCGCGCCTCGCGCACCCCCGACGTCAGCGCGGCGAGATCGAAATTGCCGATGGAGAACCACTGCCGCCCCGGCATGCCGGAGCCGGGTGGGAGCATGTCATAGGGCGATGGCGCGTGGGGCGAGGAAAATGCGGCATCCGGCACGGCCTGGCTCCAGTATGGGGCAAGGTCGATCAGGTCGTCGCCGTCCGCGCCCAGCCCGTGGCACAGCACCACAAGCTGCTTCGGCCTGCCGCCGCTCGCGGGCCCCCATGTGGGGCCGGTCAGAATTTCCATCGCTCATTCCTCTGTCGCTGGAGTCGAGGTAGTATGGCGATACCGGCATGTCCATCACCACCCGCTTCGCTCCCAGCCCGACAGGCTATCTGCATCTCGGCCATGCCGCCTCGGCGCTGGCCGGCTGGAAGCGCGCGCGGAAGGCGCGGGGGCGATTCCTGCTCCGCATCGAGGATATCGACCGCTCGCGCTGCCGCGCCGAATATGCGGATGCGATTCCGGAGGATCTCGCCTGGCTGGGCATTGACTGGGACGCCGAGGTGCGCCGCCAGTCCGAGCATCTGGCGGAATATGGCGAGGCGCTCGGCAGGCTCGATGCGATGGGCCTGCTCTATCCCTGCTTCTGCACCCGCGCCGGGATTGCGATGAGCGCCCCGCACGGCAAGGATGCCGCCTATGCCGGCACCTGCCGCCATCTCTCCGGCACCGAGGTCGCGGAGCGGATGGCGCGAGGCCTGCCTTACGCGCTACGGCTCGATATGGATCGCGCGGCACGGCAGGCGGGTCCGCTGCGCTATCACGAGGAAGCGGAAGGTTGGCTCGCCGCCGATCCCCTGCCGTTCGGCGATGTGGTGCTCGCGCGCAAGGATGTTCCCGCCAGCTATCACCTCTGCGTGGTGCATGACGATGCGCTGCAGGGCGTCAGCCTGGTGACCAGGGGGGAGGATTTGCGGGAAGCCACCTCCATTCACCTGTTGCTGCAGGCTTTGCTGGGGCTGCCCCATCCCGCTTATGCGCATCATCCGCTGCTGACGGATGCTTCCGGCCGGCGCCTCGCCAAGCGCGACGGTGCCATGACCCTGCGGGCGATGCGGCAAGCGGGAGAGACGCCGGAATCGGTCATCCGCCGTTTGCATGCAAATGGCTGACCCTCAACGCGGGGCGAGGGTCACGGTTCCGGCCAGCCGGCCGGTTCGCGGGTCGATCAGCACCACCTTGCCGCCTCCGCCATCCTTCACCCAGACCGCCAGCCTGCCATCCGCCGCGGCAATGCCGCCGATAGCCGCGCCCGCGGCGGCGGGAATGCGAAGATCGGCGGCGGGAGCCTCGGCCTTGGCCCCGGCAACTTTCGCCGGCGCCGATCCTGCGTCATAGATGCGCTTGACGATCACCCCGACCACCAGCGCCGTGCCCAGCACGATCAGCACGCCCAATCCGATCACCAACGCCTTCAGCCCGCGCAGATTCTGCGCCGAATTGCCCGATGCCCGATCCAAACCCGCCATCCCCTGATCCTTCCATCGGCATCATCGCCGGTTCCGCCGAGGCCGGAGAGCGGCTCGACCGGTTTCTCGCCGCCCATATCGGCGGCATATCGCGCTCCCGCG
>DASTAF010000321.1:0-2249 GCA_035713005.1 Acetobacteraceae bacterium | reverse complement strand
CGCTCTGCCCGCAGCCGGCGAGAGCAAGGGTGGAGGCGGTGAGCAGGACGGGCAGGATGGTGCGGCTGCGGAACTTCATGGCGCTTCCTTATCGCCCGGCTTGACGGCGGGCAAGGGCGCGCCGCGCGGCATCGCCTCCCTGGAGAACAGGCTCTCGGCGATCAGGGTGGCAACGCCGCAGACGATGGCGGCATCCGCCACGTTGAAAACATACCAGTGCCAGGCGCCGATATGGGCGTCGATGAAATCCACCACCGCGCCGTAGCGCAGCCGGCTGATGATGTTGCCGATGGCGCCGCCGGTAATGGCGCCGACGGCCAGCGCGGTCGGCAGGGTGCGCGCCCGCCAGAGCCAGACCAGCAGCACGATGGCGATGATGGCGGCGACGGCGATCAGCAGCGGCGCCGCGTGATCCCCCGCCAGAAGGCCGAAGGTCACGCCGTGATTCCAGACCATGGCGAAGTTCAGCACCGGCAGGATGCGGACCAGCCCGCGCCGGGGCAGGTCCAGCCCGTAGAGAATCCAGTATTTCGATGCCTGATCGGCCAGCAGCACGATGATGGCGAGGGCGAATCCGGCGATGCGGCGATTCATTCAACCGCCTCGCAGCAGCGCCGGCACAGATCGGGATGGGCCGGATTCTCGCCCACTTCCGGCAGCACCCGCCAGCAGCGCACGCATTTGGCGCCGGGCGCGACTTCCACCGCCGGCATCGCCCGAAGCGGCATGGCCTCAGGCGCCGGCCCCCGTGGGGCGGCATCGATCAGCACTTCGGCATCCGAGACGATGCACACTTCCGCCCAGTCCACCTGCGCGAGCCGGTCCGGGTCCTCCACCGAAAGGGTGAGGGTGAGCCGCGCCTGCAGGGAGGCGTTGATGTCGCCATTGCGCCGGGCCTCCTCAAGCTGGGTGGTGGCCAGGCGGCGGATGGCGCGGATTTCGTTCCATTTCGCCGCCAGCGCCTCGTCCCGCCATTCGGCGGGCAGAACCGGAAACCGCTCCAGATGCACGCTGACATCCTCGCCATCCCCGAACCGCGCCAGCCAGGCTTCCTCGGCGGTGAAGGGCAAAACCGGGGCGAGCCAGGTGGAGAGGCAGCGATGCAGCACATCCAGCACCGTGCGGCAGGCGCGGCGGCGGAGGCTGTCGGCCCGGTCGCAATAGAGCGCGTCCTTGCGGATGTCGAAATAGAAGGCGGAGAGATCGCCGGCGCAGAACTGATGGATGGCGGGATAAACCCCGGTCCAGTCATGCGAGGCGATGGCGGCGCGAACCAGCGCGTCGATCTCCGAAAGCCGGTGCAGGATCAGCCGTTCCAGCTCCGGCATCCCGGCGGGCTCGACCTTCTCCGCCTCGGTGAAACCTTCCAGGCTGCCCAGCAGCCAGCGCAGCGTGTTGCGCAGGCGGCGGTAGAGATCGGCCTGCTGCTTGACGATCTCGGGGCCGATGCGGAGGTCGTTGTGGATATCCGAATTCATCACCCAGAGGCGGAGGATATCGGCGCCGAACTTACCGATCACCTCCTGCGGCGCGGTGACGTTGCCGAGGGATTTCGACATTTTCCGCCCTTGCTCGTCGAGCACGAAGCCGTCTGTCACAATCGCCTTGAACGGCGCGGTGCCGCGCGTGCCGACCGCCTCCAGCAGCGAGGCCTGGAACCAGCCGCGATGCTGGTCCGAGCCTTCGAGATAGAGATCGGCGGGCCAGGGCATTCCGCGGTCCCGCAGCACGAAGGCATGGGTGGAGCCGCTCTCGAACCAGACATCCACGATGTCCATCACCTGCTCGAAATCCTCGGGATCGTAGTTCTCGCCAAGGAAATCGGCGGCCGGGCGGGCATACCAGGCATCCGCCCCCTCGGCGCGGAAGATTTCGACGATGCGGTTCAGCACCGCCTCGTCGCCGAGGATGGACTTGTCGGATTTGCGGACGAAGATGGCGATGGGCACGCCCCAGGCGCGCTGGCGGGAGATGCACCAGTCCGGGCGGCTCTCGACCATCGAGCGGATGCGGTTGCGGCCCTGCTCGGGGACGAATTTCGTCGCATCGAGGGCGGCCAGGGCCTTTTCACGGATCTGCTGCGGCCCATCCATCGGGATGAACCATTGCGGGGTGGCGCGGTAGATCAGCGGCGCCTTCGAGCGCCAGCTATGCGGGTAGGAATGGAGGAATTCCTCGCGCTTCAGCAGCGCCCCTGCCTCTTCGAGCGCCCTGCAGACCGGATCGGCGGCCTTGTAGACATGGATGCC
>DASTAF010000320.1:0-7361 GCA_035713005.1 Acetobacteraceae bacterium | reverse complement strand
GACGCCGTTGCGCCCGGTATTCCCCTCGTTGGCATAGGAGGTGCGGCCGTTGACATTGCTGAACACGACGATCTCGTCGCTGGTGTGGATGTGGAACAGGGCGATCTTGAGATAGGTTTCGGGGGTGACGAAGCTCTTGATGCCGGTTTCGTAATTCTGACTGACCGCCGGCTTGAGCGATGAGTTCAGCCCGGCGATGCCGCCCGGCAGATAGGCGAGCTGATCGAGCGTCGGCGTCTCGAAGCCCTGGCCGTAATCGGCGAACAGGTTGGTGACGGGGGTGAGGTGATAGACCGCCCCGGCGACGAGGCTGGTATGGCCGTAGGAGACCGAGCCGGTATCGCTGGCGAGGGCTTTCGTCACGTACAGATCCTGCACCGAGAAGCTTTCCAGGCTGTGGCGGATGCCGGCAACGAGCGACCAGCGGCGGTTCGGATCAAGCTCGGCCTGGGCGTATTCCGCCACGTCCACGGCGACATCGTTCTCGTTGCGGCGGAGCGCGCCGATGGTGCCGAAATCGTTGACATAGCCCTTGCGGTGCTGATGTTCGTAGCCGAAATCGACGCCGGCGATGCTGGTGAGCTTCATGCCGGCGATCCGGGATTTATTCGTCCAGCGCGTGTCGATGCCGCCGAACTTGCGGCTGAGATCGATCACCCCGCCGCCGGAGGCCGCGAAGCTGCCGGTGAAGGGCAGGTACTGCAGAACGTCGTGCGTGCCTTCATAGACCAGCACGCTGATGCTGTTGTCCTGGTTGATCCTGTGGTTGAGGGCGACGCCCGTCTGGACGTGGCGGAAAATCTTGCGCGTGTCGAAGGCGAGCGCGCCCCTGCCCGCCTGCCGGGGATCGGCATGGTACTGGGCGGCGGTGAGGCCGAGCGGGTCCTGGGAATTCGGCTCGTTCACCGCGTCCACCAGCAGGGTCCAGCTCGTGCTGGCATCGGTCCGGATGCGGTACTTGCCGTAGAATTGCTGGCGCCGGGCGGAGCCGTGCCGCCGATAGCCGCTGGTGTAGAAATCCGAGGCGTTCATCATGTAGTTGAAATTGCCGTCCCGCCCGAAGCGGGCCTGGCCGCCATAGCTCAGCCCGGCGCGCCAGGCGCCGAAGCTGCCGCCCCAGATGCCGGCTTCCAGCGTCGGCTGCTTCGGCCCGTTCTTGCTGAACACCTGCAGCACGCCGCCCGCGGCATTGCCGTAGAGCGCCGAGAACGGGCCGCTCAGCACCTCGATGCGCGAGACGTCGCCGAGGTCGATCACCTCCGAATCGGCGGTGCCGTCGGGCGTGGTCAGCGGCATGCCGTCCATGTAGAGCTTCACGTTGCGGACGCCGAAGGAGGTCTGCGAGCCGAAGCCGCGCGAGGTGACGCGCAGCCCCTCGGCGTAGTTCTGCCGGTTCTGGATGTCGATGCCCGGCACCCGGTTGAGGGTTTCGGAGAGATTCTCCATCGGCTCCGTCTCGCTCACCTGCCGCCCGGAGATGGTGTAGATCGAGCCGGGGACGTTGAAGCTCGATTGCGGCGTGGGCGTCGCGCTGACGACGATGCGCTTGATGTCGAACGGGGTGATGGGCTGCGCGGCGGGAACCACCTGGGCATGCGCGCCGGGCGCGAGGCAGAGCACGACCGCGCACCCGCAGAGGCCGTTCCGCAAACGGGGCGAGGGTTTCATCCGTTTCAATCCTTGCTGAATCACATCCATCCTCGTTTCAGAACCGCATTTTCACGCCCGCATAGGCCTCGACCGGCGCGCCGGGGCTCAGGCTGCGCGGATTGGCGGCGCCCGGTGCCTCGGCGATCGGGATGGCGGAGGTGGGGCCGAAGGTTCCATAGGTGAAGTACCGGGCGTTGAAGGCGTTATCGATCGAGCCGAACAGACTCAGCGTTCGGGTGAGGTCGTAGCTGGCGTTGAGGCTGACGATGAAGAAGCTGCCGGTGGTCGGGTTCTGGTTCGATTCGTCGCCGAACAGATAGGTTCCGCTCTGCGCCTGCGCCGCCGCCCCCAGGGTCAGCCTCGGCGTGACATGGCTGCTGGCGCCGAGCTTGACGATCCGCGCCGGCACGCCGGGCAGCCGGTTGCCCGGATGGACGAGGATGTTTCCCGCCGCGTCCGCCGCCGGGTTCAGCGGGCTGGAGAGCAGCAGCGGCGACTGGAAGGTGGCGGCGGTGTAGGAATAGGAGGCCCAGAGATCGAGGCGGGGCGCGTGATAGGTGAGGCTGACATCCGCGCCCTGCCGCCGCGTCGTTCCGGCATTCTGGAAATAGGCGAGGCCGGGCGTCGGGCTGGCGACGAAGATGATGTCGTTGGAGAGATCGCTGCGGTAGAGATCGGCCGACCAGCCGAACCGGCCATGGGCGCCGCGCAGGCCGGCCTCGACGCTGCGCGCCACCACCTGCTTGAGCGGCGGGTCGCCGACGAAGAAATTCGCCAGGGTGCAGGGGCTTTGCGGGCCGGAGCAGGAAAGCTCCGCCGGGTTGGGCGTGCGGTTGGCCTCGGAGAAGCTGGCATAGAGCGTCAGCGCCCGCGAGCGCTTCCAGGTCGCGCCGATGGTCGGGTTGAAATGGCGGTAGCTGTTGGTGCCGCTGATCGCGCCGCCCTCGAAATCCCGGAGGTCGATATTGGCGATGTTCTCCCGCCCGCCCGCGCTCAGCGAGATCCGCCGGGTGAGGTTGAAGACGTCGGAGAGGTAGAAGCCGGTGTCGGTATTGGTGATGCCGACATGGACCGGCGCGGTGGAGGCCGCCGCGTCGATGAAGGAAATCCCCGGCCCGACGAAGCCCCGCCCGATGGAGAGGCCGCCAAGCTCGGCATTGGCGTTGAAATTGGTGAAGCCGGCATCGAGGCTGATCCCGGCGACCAGCCGGTTGCGGTGGCCGAGGAGCCGCGCGCTGTTCCCGAACTGCAGCGAGCCGCCCGCGGCATTGGTATCGACCCCCTGCAGGTTGAGCTGCGAATAGGGGCCGCCGCCCAGATAGTCGGGGATTGGCGCGCCTTCCCGCGTCAGCAGCGGCGTGGCGCCGTCGCAGAGATAGCCGGGGATGCCGGGGCAGGCATTGGCGTTGGCGGTGTTGCCGTTGGTGACGCGCTGCTGGTAGGTCTCGTAATAGATCGTGCCCTGGAGGGATCTCGTTTCGCTCAGCGAATCCAGCGCGTGCAGCGTCAGCAGGGCGAACTGGTTGGCGGTGAGGTTCGGCGCGGTGAACACGGCGCGGGGCGCCACGTCGAAAAGCTGGATCGGCACCGTGCCGGGGCCGTTCAGCGCGTCCCTGGCGCCGATGAAGCCGAGGCTGACGGCGCCGTTCGAGCCGACATGGTCGAGCCGGGCGTAGGCCTGGCCCAGCTTGCTCGACGAATCCTGCCGCCAGCCGCGGTCATATTCGCCCGCAAGGGCGACATAGGCGGCATCGCTTCCCCCGGCGGTGCCATATTGCAGATTGCCCTGCACCCGGTCGGTCGTGCCGCCATAGAGCGTCGCCTCGCCGCCATGGTAGGAAAAACCGTTCTTGAGCTGCACCGAGACCGCGCCGCCCAGCGCGTTGAGGCCGAAGATCGGGTTGGCGCCCTCGACATTGATCGTGCCGATGGCGATGCTGGGCAGCAGATCCCAGTTCACCGTGTCGCCGAAGGGCTCGTTGAAGCGCACCCCGTCGACATAGACGGCGAGGCCCTGGGAATTGCCGATCAGCGGCGAGGCGGTGAAGCCGTGATAGAGCAGGTTGGGCGCGAGGCCGTTGCCCTGGGCATTGTCGAGATTGACGCCGGGGGCGGTCTGCGCGAGCGCCCGCAGCGCGTTGGGCGGACCGGTGCGCTCGATATCCTTGGCGTTCAGCACCGTGCTGGCCGCCGGCACGGCATTGGCGTCGAAGCCGGTGCCGAGCAGGAAGGTGTGCTCCAGCACGGTGATTTTCCTGATGTGGATGGCGTTCGCCTTAGCCGGAGGCGGTACTGCGATGACCGGGCCGGGCCGCGGCGGATCGGGCACGACCTGCGCCAGCGCCGGCACGGGCGCCAGCGCCAGAAGAAGCAGAAGTTGAGTTTTCCCCACGGCCCGTCCTCCGCCCCCACATAAAAGCCGGAGCCGTTATCCGGCAACCCGTCAGCCGGTCAGCGCCCGCGCGTGATGGTTCATGTGATCCTCGATGAAGCTCTGGATGAACCAGTAGGAGTGGTCATAGCCCGGATGGCGGCGCAGGGTGAGCCTCTGCCCCGATTCGGCCGCCGCGGCCTCCAGCGCCTCGGGATGCAGCTGCTCGCGCAGGAACTGATCCTCCAGCCCCTGATCGACCAGGATTTCCAGCGGCAGGGCGCGGCGGCGCATCAGCGCGCTGGCATCCCATTCCGCCCAGGCGGCGCGGTCGGGGCCGAGATAGCGGCTGAACGCCTTCTCGCCCCAGGGGACGGCGCAGGGATTGCAGATGGGGGAAAAGGCGGAAACCGAGCGGTATCGCCCGGGATTGCGCAAGGCGAGGACGAGCGCGCCATGGCCGCCCATGGAATGGCCGAACAGGCCCTGCCGCTCCATCTCCGCCGGGAACTCGCGCGCGATGATCGCGGGAAGCTCCTCCGTCACGTAATCGGCCATGGTGTAATGCCCGGCCCAGGGCGGCTGGGCGGCGTTCAAATAAAAGCCCGCGCCGGTGCCGAAATCCCAGTCCTCGTCCTCGCCCGGCAGGTTCAGCCCGCGCGGGCTGGTGTCGGGCGCGACCAGGATCAGGCCCAGCCTGCTGGCGAAGCGCGCGGCGCCCGCCTTGATCAGGAAGGTTTCCTCGGTGCAGGTCAGCCCGGCGAGGTAGGTCAGCACCGGCAGCTTCCGCTCCGCTGCGCCGGGAGGCAGATAGACGCCGAAGCGCATATCCGTCCCGGTTGCCTCGGAGCGGTGGCGGTAGAAGCCGATCACGCCGCCGAAGCAGGCATGCCGGCTGATGGTCTCGACCGTCATCAGTAGGTCAGCACGGTGCGGATGGATTCGCCGCGGCGGAGCATCTCGAAGCCTTCGTTGATCTGCTCGAAGGGCAGCACATGGGTGATCAGATCGTCGATGTTGATCTTGCCGTTCATGTACCAGTCGACGATCTTCGGCACGTCGGTGCGGCCGCGCGCGCCGCCGAAGGCCGTGCCGCGCCAGTTCCGCCCGGTGACGAGCTGGAACGGGCGGGTGGAAATCTCCGCCCCCGCCGGCGCCACGCCGATGATGACGGAGGTGCCCCAGCCCCGGTGGCAGCATTCCAGCGCCTGGCGCATCACCTTCACATTGCCGATGCATTCGAAGGAGTAGTCCGCCCCGCCATCGGTGAGGTTGACCAAGTAAGGCACCAGATCCTCGCCGATCTCGGATGGATTGACGAAATGCGTCATTCCGAACTTCTCGGCTATGGGCTTGCGGGCATTGTTGAGATCGACGCCGACGATCATGTTGGCGCCCGCCATCCGCGCGCCCTGGATGACGTTCAGCCCGATGCCGCCGAGGCCGAACACCACCACATTGTCGCCCGGCCGCACCTTCGCCGTGTTGATCACCGCGCCGATGCCGGTGGTGACGCCGCAGCCGATGTAGCAGACCTTGTCGAAGGGCGCGTCCTCGCGGATTTTCGCCAGCGCGATTTCCGGCAGCACCGTGTAGTTCGCAAAGGTGGAGCAGCCCATGTAGTGCATCACCGGCGCGCCGTCGCAGGAGAAGCGGCTGGTGCCGTCCGGCATCACCCCCTTGCCCTGCGTCGTCCGGATCGCGGTGCAGAGATTGGTTTTCTGCGACAGGCAGGATTTGCAGTTGCGGCATTCCGGCGTGTAGAGCGGGATGACGTGATCGCCCTTTTTCAGCGTCGTCACGCCCGGGCCGACCTCCACCACCACGCCCGCGCCCTCATGGCCGAGGATCACCGGAAAGATGCCTTCCGGATCGGCGCCGGAAAGCGTGTATTCATCCGTGTGGCAGATGCCGGTGGCCTTGATCTCCACCATCACCTCGCCGGCCTTCGGGCCTTCGATCTCCACCGTTTCGAGCGAAAGGGTCTTGCCGGGCTTGCGGGCCACGGCGGCACGAGTCTTCATCAGCGATCTCTCCCGTCAGGCGCGCAGAACGCCGGAAGTCTTGGCCGCGTGAGTCGCTATCGCGTCCATCAGCGGCGGCGACAGGCAGTCATAGGGCTCCAGCCCGACCTCCTTCAGCCGCGCGCGGATCGCGCCCATCTCGGAGGGATCAGTGCCGGATTCGATGATCGAGGAGACGAAGGCGGCGAAGCCCGGCGCCTCCCATCCCGGTTCCTTCGACAGCTCGACATGGATGAAGTCGAGCCCATAGAAGGGGTGATTCTTGTTCTCGATCCGCCCGAACATGTGCACGCCGCATTCCCTGCAGGCATGGCGCTGGATGGTGGCGGCGGGATCGACCACGTGCAGCTTGTCCCCGTTCTCGACGACATGAACCTTGTCGCGCGGCACCACGCCGACGATGGAGAATTTCGCGCCCTGCGGCTTCCAGCATTTGGTGCAGCCGCAGGCATGATTGTGGGCGACCTGCGAATCCACCTTCACGACGACCTGGCGGCTCGCGCATCTGCAGCGCAGCGTGCCGCCCTGGAAATCCTTCGAGCCCTGGGTGATGCCGTTATCGACCATCGGATGGATCGAGATTGAGCTTGCCATTGTCGTCTCCCGGTTCTGGTTGTCGTGATATCGGATTTATTGCTTCGGCGTGCCGGTGCCGACCGCGCCGATGGCGCGCGCCTTCACGTATTCATAGATCGCCTTGACCTGATGCGGCGAGAAAAACCCGGCCCAGCTCGGCATGCCCTTCGCCTTGCGCCCCTCCATGACCACGCTGAGGAACTGCGCCTCTGTCATGCCGTTATTGACGCTCCGGCGCAGGTTCGGCGCGTAGGAGCCGCCGATCGCATCCTCGCCATGGCAGCGGAAGCAATAGGAATTGAACTGCTCGTACCCCTTGAAGACCGCCGGCGTCACGTCCTTGGTGCCCGGCTTGAAGATCGGGAAATGGGTTTTCACCGTCTTGCCCTTCACCGTGTAGCTGTACTGCTTCCCGGCCGCCGCGCCCTGGGCGGAGCCGGTTTTTTTCATCGCCAGAATCCAGGCGACGATCTGCTTGATCTGCGCGTCGCTCAATTGCGGATGCGCGGGCATGGGAACCTTGCCCCAGGTGCCGACATGGCCGTTCTTGATGGCGTCGACCAATGTTTTCTCGGCTCCCGGCTTGCCCGCGAACCGGTCCGCCACCTGCTTGAAGGAAGGCCCCACCACCTTCTGATCGACCGCATGGCAGGAAAAGCAATCGCTGCCATGGGCGATCTGCTCGCCCTTTCCGCCTGTGCCGGACGGGGCGGTGCCGGCCGCGAAGCCCGATGCCGCCA
>DASTAF010000319.1:0-2860 GCA_035713005.1 Acetobacteraceae bacterium | reverse complement strand
TCACCCGCCGCTATCAGGAAGACACGCTGGTGCTGGAGACCGATTTCGAGGCAGGCTCCAGTGCCGTCCGCATCATCGACTTCATGCCGATGCGCGAGGGAGAGCATTCCTACCTGGTCCGGCTGGTGGTGGGGCTGCGCGGCGAGGTGCCGATGCGCATGGATATCGCTCCGCGCTTCAGCTACGGCACGCTCTCCCCCTGGATGCGGCTGCGGGAGGACGGCTTTGCCGGCAATGTCGGGCCGGACCTGATCGTGCTGCGCACGCCGGTGACGATCTCGCACGAGGAGCGGCATGTCCGGGCGCGCTTCACCGTGAAGGAGGGCGAGCGCATCCCCTTCGTGCTGAGCTATGGCAGCTCCTGGAAGCCCGAGCCGCCGCCGATCGATCCGGAACAGGCGCTGCGCAATACCCAGCGCTACTGGCGGGACTGGGTGGAGCGGTTCGACAAGCCGACCGACTGGCCGGAAGCGGTGAAGCGCTCGCTCATAACGCTGAAGGCGCTCATCTACCGGCCCTCGGGCGGGCTGATCGCGGCACCCACCACCTCGCTGCCGGAAAAACCGGGCGGCCAACTGAACTGGGACTACCGCTATTCCTGGATACGCGACGCCACCTTCACCCTCGACGCGCTGCTGAACGCCGGCTTTCACGAGGAGGCGCGGGCCTGGCGGGACTGGATGCTCTGCGCCATCGCCGGCCAGCCGGATGAAATGCGGATCATGTACAAGGTGGACGGCGCCCGCCATATCCCCGAATGGGACGTGCCCTGGCTGGATGGCTATGGCTGGGCGAGGCCGGTGCGGGTGGGCAACGCCGCCTCCACCCAGCATCAGGCCGATATCTATGGCGAGCTGATCGACGCCATGCACCTCGCGGCGCGGGCGGGAGTGGAGCGGACGGAGCGCTGCATCGAGGTCGAGACCAAGATCGTCGAGCATATCGAGAAAACCTGGCGGGAGCCGGGCGCTGGCCTATGGGAATCGCGCGGCGAGCCGCGGCATTATGTTTACTCGCGGGCGATGGCCTGGGTCGGCGTGGACCGCTTCCTGAAGAGCAAGGAGTGCCGGGAACATGCCGGGCCGGAGCGGGTGAAGCGCTGGGAGAAGTTGCGCGGGCAGATCCATTCCGAGGTCTGCAACGAGGGGTATCATTCTGGGCTGGGCCGCTTCGTCGAATATTATGGCGGCCAGACCATCGATGCCTGCCTGCTGCTGCTGCCGCTGGTGAATTTCCTGCCCATCGACGACCCGCGCATCGCCGCCACCATCAAGGCGGTCGAGGAGGAACTGATGGAAGGCGGGCTGGTGCGGCGTAAGAAGCCGAAGAGCGAGAACCCGCAGGGCGCCTTCATCGTCTGCACCCTCTGGCTGGCCGATTGCCAGAGCATGCAGGGCCGCGACGCCGAGGCGCGCAAAACCCTCGAACGGGTGCTGGAAATCCGTAACGATCTCGGTCTGCTCTCGGAAGAATATAACGTGCGCGGCAGGCATCTTTCGGGTAACTTCCCCCAGGCGCTCAGCCATCTCGGGCTGGTGACCACCTCGCTCGGCCTTTGTGGGCCGGTGCTGCAAAGGGGAGGCGGATGATGGAGATCGATCACGTCGTCGTGCTGATGCTGGAGAACCGGTCCTTCGATTCAATGCTTGGCCTGCTCGGTGGAGGGCCTAGCTTCGACGGGCTGACCGGCACCGAGTCGAATTCCTGGAGCGGCGGCACCGTCACCGTCTGGTCGAGCCTTCATCTCACGCCCCAGGCCATTCATATCCCGGACCCGGACCCGCGCGAATCCTTCGCCGACATCACGGAGCAGATTTTCGGCCCCGGCCAGGCGCCGCCCGCGCCCGCGACCATGGGCGGCTTCGTCGCCAACTACATGAAGACGCCAACAAACGATCCCAGGGCGGTGATGCACGGCTTCGCGCCGGAGCAGGTGCCGGTGCTGAGCGCGCTGGCGGAGAATTTCGGCGTCTCCGACCGCTGGTACGCCTCCGCCCCCTGCCAGACCTGGCCGAACCGCTTCTTCGCCCATGCCGGCACGGCGGCGGGCTACACCGACAATACCTGGCGCCTCTACGAGATGGAGACCATCTTCAACCGGCTGACCGAGAAGCGGCGAAGCTGGCGCATCTATCATCACGACGCTCCGCAATCCTTCATGCTGGCGCGGATATGGAGCGAGTTGCCGGAGCATCTTTACCCTTTCGAGCCGCAATTCGCCGCCGATGCCCAGGCCGGGCGGCTGCCGAATTACAGCTTCATCGAGCCGCGCTACTATCCGGACCGGCTCACCGGCCGCCTGCCGAACGACCAGCACCCGCCGCACGATATCACCCTGGGCGAAAGGCTGATCGCCCAGGTCTATGACGCGGTGCGGAGCGGCCCCGGCTGGCCGCGCACCCTGCTGATCATCACCCATGACGAGCATGGCGGCATCTACGATCATTCGCCGCCCCCGGCGGCGCTGCCGCCCGACAATTCCCGCCAGCAGGGCTTCGCCTTCGACCGCTTCGGCGTGCGGGTTCCGGCGGTGATCGTCTCGCCCTGGATACCGCAGGGCAGCCTCATCCGCCCGCCCGAGGGCGCGGCCTATCCGTTCGACCACACGACCATCCTGGCCACGCTGCGCCGCCTGTTCGACCTGGAGCCGCTGACCGCGCGGGACGCGGCGGCGCCCGACCTGCTGCACGCGCTGAGCCTGCCGGAGCCGAGCAACCAAGGGCCGGCCAGCATTCCCATGCTCTCGGCGAGCATATCCCGGCAGGAGATGGAGAAGGCGCTCGCCGCCCCGCCTAACGCCCTGCAGATCGGGCTGGCCGAGATGGCCGATCATCTGCCATCCGGCGCGGCGGGGATTCCG
>DASTAF010000318.1:0-4242 GCA_035713005.1 Acetobacteraceae bacterium | reverse complement strand
TTCACCGCATCGTCGATGCTCGGCTCGTTGACGTCGATCTTCTGAAAGCGCCGCACCAGCGCCCGGTCCTTCTCGAAATAGGTGCGGAACTCCTTGTAGGTGGTGCTGCCGATGCAGCGCAGCGCCCCGGAGGCCAGAGCCGGCTTGAGCAGGTTGGAGGCATCCATCGCCCCGCCGGATGTGGCGCCGGCGCCGATCACCGTGTGGATCTCGTCGATGAACAGCACCGCCCCCGGCAGCGCCTCCAGCTCCGAGACCACCGCCTTCAGCCGCTCCTCGAAATCGCCCCGATAGCGGGTGCCGGCCAGCAGCGCCCCCATGTCGAGCGCGAAGATGGTGGATTTGAGCAGCACCTCCGGCACGTCGCCATCGACGATCCGCTTCGCCAGACCTTCGGCGATCGCCGTCTTGCCCACGCCGGGATCGCCCACGTAGAGCGGGTTGTTCTTCGAGCGGCGGCAGAGGATCTGGATCGTCCGCTCGATCTCGCTCTCGCGCCCGATCAGCGGGTCGATCTTGCCGCCCTGCGCCTTCTTGTTGAGGTTGACGCAGTAATTGGCCAACGCATCCTGCCCGCGCTTGGCCCCTTTCTGCTCCGCCTCGCCATCCTGCGCCTCCGGCGCCCCCGAGGGCGTGCGCGGGTTCGTCCGCCCCGGCGCCTTGGCGATGCCGTGGCTGATGAAGTTCACCGCGTCCAGCCGCGTCATGTCCTGCGACTGCAGGAAATACACCGCATGGCTCTCGCGCTCGGAAAACAGCGCCACCAGCACGTTCGCCCCCGTCACCTCGTCGCGCCCCGAGGACTGCACGTGGATCGCCGCCCGCTGCACCACCCGCTGGAAACCCGCCGTGGGCTTGGGATCGCCCGCCCGGTCGGTCGCCAGCCCCGCCAGGTCCTTGTCGAGAAACTCGGTCGTCTCGCGCTTCAGCCGCTCAAGGTCCACCCCGCAGGCGCGCAAAACCGTCGCCGCGTCCGCATCGTCGATCAGCCCGAGCAATAAGTGCTCGAGCGTCGCGTATTCGTGCCGACGCTCGGCGGCAAAGGCCAGTGAGCGATGCAGCGTCTGTTCCAGGTTGCGGGATAACATATTCAGTCAAGCTCCCCCCGGGCTCGCCGCCCAGGTCTCTGAAGACGGACCCGCGGCAGGCGGCCCATGCCGCCCCGTCCAGGCCCGTCGCGGCCGGTCAGGCCGAAACTCTCATGACAAGCAGATGATAGCGAATAAAACTTTCTCAATCCTATCCCGCCGTATGGCATCCATGTCCGGCAAAGAAGGTCCGGCAAAGAAGCAAAACCGCTCCTTCCGTCCTCATTCCTTCGAGCCTCATTCCTTCGAGCCTCATTCCTTCGAGCCTCATTCCTTCGAGCCTCATTCCTTCTCGATCGTGCATTGCAGCGGATGCTGGTTCTGCCGCGCCAGGTCCATCACCTGCGTCACCTTCGTCTCCGCCACCTCGTAGGTGAACACCCCGCATACCCCCACCCCGCGCTTGTGCACGTGCAGCATGATCCGCGTCGCCTCCTCGCGGGACTTCTGGAAAAATCGCTCCAGCACGTGAACCACGAACTCCATCGGCGTGTAGTCGTCGTTCAGCATCAGAACCTTGTACAAGGCAGGCTTGCGCGTCCGGACCCGCGTCTTCGTCGCAATCCCCGTCCCTAAACCACCACCAATCCCCCCAGCCCCGCCGCCGCCGTTGCCGTCATTGCCGGCGGCCCTCGCCACATCCATCCAGAAATGCCCAGTCATGATTTCTACTTCCATCGGCAAGGATCATCATACGGGGCGGCCACTCCCCGCAAGACCAAAGCGCCCGGACCGCCCGCGCCACGTTGCACTTTCTCGTCACAAATCGTAAACGGCATATGGCGCGGGTATGATGTAATGGTAGCCTGTCAGCTTCCCAAGCTGAATGCGCGGGTTCGATTCCCGCTACCCGCTCCAATTTTCCGCGATTTACCTGAGCCGCTTGTCGTCGGGGAGCCCGGCTTCCGCGACCTGGCCCGGAGTCAGCCGGCAGGAGGTCGGCGCGGCACCCTCATAGCGGTGCCATATCTGGGTCTCGCCGAAAATCGGCAGCCCGAGATAGCCCCGCAGATGCAGCCTCCCCTGACGGTCCACATGGAACTCCACATGGTAGGCGCTGCCGTTGCGCGGATCGACGATGCGACCATGCCAGCTTCCATCCTGGCCCGCGGATGAAGGCCGCAGGAGCTGAAGCCCGCATTCGGGCTGGCCCTGCCAGTCTACGGGCATCGGCGTGCCGGGGTTGAGGACGATACCGGATACATGGCCGCAGAGTGCGTTGCCGCATTGCTCGATCTGCACCACCGCGCCGCCGCTCGCCGTCACCCAGGCGCCCACGGGGCTGCGCGGCGCGGCAAGGGCGGGCCCCATGCCGGCGGAGAGGAAAGCGATCAGGAACAGGATTCGGCGCAACATGACATTCAACAGCAAAAATTAATCTCTTTTCACCATACCTAAATATGCCGATCCCCGCCCGGTTGGATGCAGGGCAACCGCATGGGTTGCATGCAATTTTTTGTTGCATTCTCTTGCTGCTGTGTCTCAACCGGCACAGTTCTGCTTGCTTCTTCTTCCGGCCAACTCCATAAATCCGGCGCAGAAGCGCCCTTTGTTCAGCCAGGATTTTCAGATGAATCATCGTATGGCGGTCATTGCCGCCTGCCTTGCCATTGCCGCCCCCTTCGCGGCGCGTGCCGATCAGGCATCCTCGGGCATATGGTCGATCCAGGACGAGAACGCGTCGATCACGACGCAGAGCCTGACCGACCGCTACTACGTCAACGGCTTTCATCTGGGCTGGACCTCGCCGGAGGGCGATGTCCCCTCGGCGCTGGCCGGGTTCGGCCATGCCGTCTGGGGCGACGGCACCCAGCGCATCAGCATCAGCCTGACCCAGAAGATATATACCCCCGGCGATACCTCCGCCATCAATCCGCCGCTGAACGACGAGCCCTATGCCGGCTATCTGGCCGCCACTCTCGGGCTGATCCAGGACACGGCGACGACGCGCAGCGTATTGGCGCTCAGCGCCGGCGTGGTGGGGCGGGATGCGGGCGCCGAGATCGTGCAGAACGATTTCCACTCGATCATCGGCCAGGGCGGCACCCATGGCTGGGCCCATCAGCTGCCGAGCGAACCGGCCTTCGACGTGCTCGCCTCGCGCACCTGGCGGGTGCCGGTCGCCAGCCTCGGCGGCCTCGCCGTCGATGCGCTGCCGCAGCTTTCCGGCATGGCGGGAACCACGGAGATATACGCGGAACCGGCGGTGACCTTCCGTATCGGCGAGGGTCTGGACAGCGATTTCGGCGCCCCCTTGCTGCGGCCCGGCCCGTCCGGCTCGAATGCTTACAAGCCGACCAGGCCCTTCGTGTGGTATCTGTTCGCGGGAGTGGCGGGCAAGCTGGTCGGGCATGACGAGTTCCTTGAGGGCGCTGATTTCCAGAGCAGCCGCTCGGTCGATCCCTACCGCGCCGTGGGCCAGTTCGATGCCGGCATCGCCATCATCTGGCATGGAGTGCGGATCAGCTACACCCAGGTGTTCCAGACCAGGCGCTTCCATGGCGAGGTGGGCGGCATCCACGAATACGGCTCGCTCAACCTCTCCGCCCGGTTCTGACGAGGCAATCGGGCGGGCTGCCGGAATTTCCGCCCGATCACCCGCCGCATCCGAAGCGGCGGCGCCAAACAGCTTGCCGCTCCCACAGATTCTTCTTTCCCCACCCCCCTATCTTTGGATATGCTGGCGGCAGCAAAGGATTGGCTTGATGACTGGAATTTTGGCTATGGCGATAGGTGGTTCAGGCTTCGGCGCCGCTTCCGCCGGCAATGACGGCAACGGCAGCGGCACTGGCGGGGTTGGTGGTTTAGGGACGGGGATTGCGACGAAGACGCGGGTCCGGACGCGCAAGCCTGCTCTGTACAAGGTATTGATGCTGAACGACGACTACACGCCGATGGAGTTCGTGGTCCATGTGCTGGAGCGGTTTTTCCAGAAGTCTCGCGAGGAGGCGACGCGGATCATGCTGCACGTGCACAAGCGCGGGGTGGGGGTTTGCGGGGTGTTCACCTACGAGGTTGCGGAGACGAAGGTGACGCAGGTGATGGACCTGGCGCGGCAGAACCAGCATCCGCTGCAATGCACGATCGAGAAGGAATGAGGCTCGAAGGAATGAGGCTCGAAGGAATGAGGCTCGAAGGAATGAGGCTCGAAGGA
>DASTAF010000317.1:0-4561 GCA_035713005.1 Acetobacteraceae bacterium | reverse complement strand
TTCCGCCGTGGAGAAGACATGTCGGCCTCGACATCGCTGAGAATCGAGACGAAGGGCATCGCCCCGGTGGCGCCGGGCGAATGCCATGGCTCGCCCCGCGCCCTGTTCGGGCTGTGGATGGCGGCGAACGTGGAATTCGCCACCCTGACAACAGGGGCGCTGGCGACCGGGGTGTTCGGGCTTTCCGCCTCCGCCGCCTTCGCGGCCATCGTGCTCGGCAATGTCATCGGCGGCATCCTCCTCGCCGCCTTCTCCACCTACGGGGTCGATTACGGGCTGCCGCAGATGATCCAGGGCGCCAACTGGTTCGGCCGCCTGGGCAACAGGCTGCCATCCTTCCTGAACTTCTTCGGCGGCTTCTCCTGGTTCGCGGTGAACACCATCATCGGCGCCTACGCGCTGCAATACCTGCTGCACACGCCGCTGATCGCGGATGTGCTGGCGCTGGCGGCGGTGCAGGTGCTGATCGCGGCGGTGGGGCACGACCTGATCCACACGGCGGAGAAATACTTCGTCTATCTGCTGGTGCTGGTCTTCGCCATCCTGACGGTTCTGGCGGCGCAGCACATCCCTTCCCTGCCGGCGGCGCAGCCGAAGCTGCTGAAGGCGGTGGGCGGGTTTTCCGGCGCCTTCATCCTCACCACCTCGGTCATCCTCGCCTACGTGCTGGGCTGGATTCCCTATTCCTCGGACTATACGCGCTATCTCTGCCACGCGGACGAGGCGCCGGAGGTGAAGCGCCGGGTTTTCGCCTATGCGCTCTCCGGCTCGCTCGTCTCCACCATCTGGATCGAGGGGCTGGGCGCGGTGATCGGCGCCACCGTGGCGCTCGGCAAGCCCTCCGACCTGTTCACCGCCTGGCTGCCCGGCTGGTTCCGGGCGCCGCTGATCGTCGCCATCATCGTCGGCACGGTCAGCGCCAATATCCTGAACGTCTATTCCGCCACCCTGTCCTCCCTCGCCGTCGGCTTCCGGCTGAAGCAGGCCCACGCGGCGCTGCTGACCGGCATCATCGGCACCATCATTTCGGTGCTGGCCGCCGAGCACTTCATCGCCAGCTACGAGAACTTCCTGTTCGTGCTGGGGTACTGGACCATGCCCTGGATCGCGGTGATGGTGCTGGGGCATTACACCAGCCGCGTCTCCCGCATCGGGATCAGCGCCGGCTTCATCGCCTGGCTGGCGGGGATCGCGGCCAGCGTGCCCTTCTTCAACCAGCAGATCTATACCGGCGCCTTCGCGGCCAGCCATCCGCAATGGGGCGACATCTCCTTCGCCGTCTCGGCGGCGGTTTCCGCCATCGTCTATCTGGCGCTGAGCAGGTCGGCTCCGGCCAGGGGCTTCGCCGCCGGGTGATCAGCGGCTGGTGACGGCCTGGTAGATGGATTGCGCCAGCGCCCGCGCCAGGCAGGCATAGCCGCGATCGTTCATGTGCAGCCCGTCCGGGGCCAGCAGCGCCTCCGGCTTCGCGCCGGCCTTCACCCAGGCGCGCATCAGCGCGTCCCGCGAAAAGAGGCCGACCTCGTGGCGCCGCGCCAGCCGCGCCAGCGCCGCGTTGATCGGCGCGTCATCCCCGCTGGCGAGCAGGATGCGCGAGCGCTGGTTGTCCATCAGCACGATATCGGCATCCGCCGCCCGCAGGCGCCGGAGGCCGAGCCGGACCAGGCGGGCGAAACGCGCCGGCTTTTCCCGCCGCGCCGCCGCGTTCGCCCCCACCTGCCAGATGACCAGATCGGGCCGCAGGGCCAGCACGTCGGCTGCCATGCGCGCATCCTCGCGCCCCGCATCCTGGCCGCCGATGCCGCGGTTGATGACGCTGATCTCGTCCCGCGGCAGCAGGCGGGAAAGTTCGTCCTGCAACTCGGCGGGATAGGAATCGCCGGTATCGGTCGCCATCGCGCCCTGGGTGGATGACGAGCCGATGGCGGCGATCACCACCGGCTCGTGCCGCGCCAGCGCCGCCCGCAGGTGCGGCAGGGCCAGTTCCTGCACCGGCGCCGGAGGGCAGGCCGCGCGGGCCGCCGGGGCGGCGAGCAGGGCGGCGAGGCAAATCATCCATGGTCTATGCAGGTTTCGCATCCTTCATCCTGTACCAGGCGCCAATTGCCGCGACGCCGGCCAGCGCGGCCAGCCCGGCGAGATTCACCGCGATCTGCTCGGCCCAGCCATCATCGCCATCCAGCACCACCCTTCCTGCGAAGGAGAGCAGGATGCTGGCGCAGAAGGTGTTGAGCCCGTGCTGGCCGATCAGCACGAAAACCGAGGCGATGCGCCCGGTGAGGAAGCGCGCATCCGCCGGCACGTGGCGCGAGGCGAGCCAGGCCAGGGCCAGGATCGACATCAGCCGGTACGGGTGCAGGCCGGTCTTGTCGATGTCGCGGATCAGCGGGCGGATGGGGACCGGCACATGATGGGCGAGGTTCGGCATCAGCCATGTCGTCAGCAGGATCAGGAAGCCGACGAGCAGCAGGATCACCGCCAGCGCATCGGTGCCGCGCGGCGGCAGGCGGGGCCGCCCGAACCGGGCGAACAGCGCGCCCAGGACGAAGAGAAGCTGCCAGGTCAGCGGGTCGAAGAACCAGCCGTGCCCGTGGCCCGAGGAGGTGGGCAGGTTCCAGCCCGCCACCCGCGCCAGGACATAGAGGCCGAAGCTCAACGCCAGCAGCAGGCCGGGCCAGCGCAGCAGGGGCAGGAAGAAGGCGAACCCGCCCATGATGACGACATAGAGCGGCAGGACGTTCAGGAAGGAGGGCTGATAGAGCAGCGTCACCGCATCCTCGAAGGCGCGCAGGGGGCTCGCCATCAGATGCTGCAGCCCGACCATGGCGAGGTAATGCGGCCTGGCGAAGAGCCGGGCCGAGGCGGCGACCTCCGCCACGAACAGCACGAAGAGGAACAGATGGGCGATGTAGAGCGTCCAGGTCCGCTTCAGCATGTCCGCCGCGCCGGAAAGCGCGCCCGCCCGGTCCATTTTGCGCCCATAGACCAGCGAGGCCGCGTAGCCGGCCAGCAGGATGAAGATTTCAGTGGCGTCGTTCAGCGCCAGGTTGCGCACGGTGAAGCGGCCCAGAACGTCGTGCGGGATGTGGTCGAGGAAGATGCAGAACAGGGCGATGCCGCGGAAGAAATCGACCCGGAGGTCCCGGCCTGCCCTGACCAGCTTCATCAGACCGCCCGCCGGGCGGCGAGCGCGGTGGCCAGCGTGCCCTCGTCCAGAATCTCGATGGCGCCGCCCATCGGCACGCCCTGGGCGAGCCGCGTCACCGGAACATCGGACTGCTTCAGCTTCTCGCTGAGGTAATGGCCGGTGGCCGCCCCCTCCACCGTCGCCGGGAGGGCGAGGATCACCTCCTTCACCGATCCATCAAGCCTCCGGTACAGGGAGGGCAGGTTGAGCGCCTCCGGCCCGCGCCCGGCGATGGCCGAGATCGTCCCGCCCAGCACGTGATACCGGCCGCGATAGACCCCGGACCGCTCCAGCGCCCATAGATCGGCGACGCTCTCCACCACGCAGATCACCGGCTCGCGCAGCGGATCGGCGCAGATCGAGCAGGGATCGACCGAATCGAGCGCGCCGCAGACCGAGCAGGGCATCACCCGCGCCGCCGCCGCCTGCAGCGCCTCCACCAGCGGGCGCAGCCGCGCATCCTTTTCCGTCAGCAGGCGCAGGGCGATCCGCCGGGCGCTGCGCGGCCCCAGCCCCGGCAGCCGCGCCAGGACCTGTATCAGCCGCTCGATCTCAGGCCCGACCATGGATGCGGCTATGTCCGGACGGCCTGGATCAGAACGGCAGCTTCATGCCCGGCGGGAGGGAGAGGCCGCCGGCGGCCTTCTGCATTTCCTCGGCGGCGGTGGCGTCGAGCCTGGTCTTGGCGTCGTTATGGGCGGCGATGATGAGGTCCTCGAGCATTTCGGTCTCGGCGGGGTCCATCAGCTTCGGGTCGATCTTGACGCGCCGGAGCTCGCCCTTGCCGGAGAGGGTGACGGTGACGAGGCCGGCGCCGGCCTCGCCGGCGATTTCCATCGCTTCCAGCCTGGCCTGCATGTCCTGCATCTTTTCCTGCATGGCCTGGGCCTGCTTCATCAATCCGGCGAGGTTTTTCATAGGTCTGGCTCCATGTCGTATTCGGGGTCGTATTCAAGGTCGTAATCCGGATCGAAGGGCGGCGCGCCATCATCGGGCAGAAGGGCGGGTTCGGGCTCCGGCTCCGCCTCCCGGTGCAGGGTCTCGATCCGGGCGCCGGGAAAGGCGGCGAGGACGGCGAGGACCAGCGGGTGGCGGGAGGCATCCTCGCGGGCGGCGGCAAGCTCGGCGGCCTCGGCATCGGCGATGGTGGGGGCGCCGGCGGCCTGGGAAAGCGCGACGGTCCAGCGCCTGCCGGTTTCCGCCTCCAGGAACTTGCCCAGGCGCCCGGCAAGGTCGCGCGGCGCTTCCGGGGCGAGGCGGAGCTCGATGGCCGGGGGCGCGAAGCGGATCAGATGGGCGCAATGGCGGAGCTGGGAATAGAGCAGCACGTCCCGCCGCTCCCCGGCCAGGGCCACCACATCCTCGAAGCGGGCG
>DASTAF010000316.1:0-2016 GCA_035713005.1 Acetobacteraceae bacterium | reverse complement strand
CTGCTCGATCTGGGCAACCCGCAGACTGGCGAGGCCTGGCTGGTCGGGCCGCCCTATGGGCGCGACATGATCCTGGCGGTCGCGAGTTCGGCGCCAATCTTCAACGTGGACCGGCTTCAGAATGAAGCCGCTCAGCCTTATCTCTCCGCTCTTTCCGCCGCGCTGAAGCGGGTGAGGGCAGTGGGCAATAGGATTGCCGTCTCCGCCATGCTGGTGGAGACCGTGCCGAAGCCGGAGCCGGCGGAGTAAGTCTTCCTCACTCCGCCCCGTTCGCGCGCAGCGTCTCCCGCACGGCATCTTCCGGCACGTCGCGCGTGGTGAAGGCGCGGCCGATGCCCCGCGCCAGCACGAAGGAGAGCTTGCCGTCGCGCATCTTCTTGTCGCTCCGCATATGGGCGAGCAGGGCTTCCGCCGGAAGATGATTGATACGGGTCGGCAGTCCAACCCTGGCGAGATGGTCAGCGATGCGTGGGGTTAGCACCGGATCGCACAGGCCGAGCCGCGCCGAGAGATCGAAGGCGCAGACGATGCCGATCGCCACCGCCTCGCCATGCAGCAGCGCGCCGCCATAGCCGGTCTCCGCCTCGAAGGCATGGGCGAAGCTGTGGCCGAGATTGAGCAGGGCGCGGCCATCTTCCGGCTTCTCCTCGCGCTCGTCATCCGTGACCACCCGGGCCTTGAACTGCACCGCGCGGGCGATGGCTTCCTGCTGCAGCGCCGCGTCTCCCGCCAGCACGGCGGCGCCATGCGCCTCGCACCAGGCATAGAGAGCTGGATCGGCGATCAGCCCGGCCTTGACGATCTCGGCATAGCCGGCGGCGCGTTCGCGCGGCGGCAGGGTGGCCAATGTGCCCGTATCCGCGATGACGCAGCGCGGCTGGTGAAAGGCGCCGATCAGGTTCTTGCCGTGGCGTGAATTGATGCCGGTTTTGCCGCCCACGCTGGAATCGACCTGGGCGAGCAGGGTGGTCGGGATCTGCAGGAAGGGCAGGCCGCGCAGCGCGGATGCCGCGGCGAATCCGCCGAGATCGCCGATCACCCCGCCGCCGAGCGCGATGATCGAGGTCCGTCGCTCCGGCTTCAGCGCCAGAATGCATTCGACCAGCTCCGAAAAGGCGTCCAGGCTTTTGGAGGCTTCCCCCGCATCGACGGTGATGGTCTCATGCTCGATCGAAACCTCATCCAACCCCGTACGCAGCGATTCCAGATGCAGTCCGGCGACGATGCGGTCGGTGACGATGATGGCGCGCTTCTGCGGCATCACCGGGGCAAGGATGGCGCCCGCGCGGCCCAGCAACCCCGCGCCGATGACGACATCATAGGCGCTGGCGGCAAGCCTCACCGGAATCCGGACTGGCGCCTGATGGGCGCCGAGGGCGTCAAGTAGCTTCTCGGTGGTCATGTCGGGATGGTCCTCGCCGGAATCGAAGATGATATCCGCCTCGGCATAGACCGGGCCGCGGAGCGAAGACAACCGGGTGAGGATTTCCGAGGGGTCGCCGGCGTTCAGCAGCGGGCGGTTGGTCCGTCCCGCGAGCCGGGCGAGCAGCAGGGGAATCGGACAGCGCAGCCAGACGGAAAGGGCACGGGCGCGCACCAGCCTGCGCGTTTCGGCATCCATGAAGGCGCCGCCGCCGGTTGCCAGCACGATCGGGCCGTTTTCGAGCAGGCGGCGGATGACCTGCTGCTCGCTCGCCCGGAAATAGGCCTCTCCGTGCCGGGCAAAGATTTCCGCGACGGTGAGGCCTGATATGGCCTCGATCTCGGTATCCGAATCATGAAAAGGCAGACCCAGCCTCTCCGCAAGGCGGCGCCCGATGGCCGATTTCCCGGCGCCCATCAGTCCGACCAGGACGATGTTGACTGGTTTATCCTGCAAGAGTGAGGCGGGCTTGTGCGGCATGGCGGGTCGCGATTACCACAAATTGGTCATGACCATAGACCGCCATGTCGAGGCCTTTCTGGAACTGCTGGCCGCCGAGCGAGGGGCGGCAGCCAATACCATCGCCGCCTATC
>DASTAF010000315.1:0-2254 GCA_035713005.1 Acetobacteraceae bacterium | reverse complement strand
CCACCATCGCTGGTCCTGAGGGCGATGGCCTGCCCGCCCCGCCCGGGCGCCATGGCGAGAGCGATGGGCTGACGGCCGTCCAGAAGCCCGGTGGCATGGAGCGAGCCGATCCAGTCGCCTGTCCCCAGGGCGTGGACATGCAGCGCCGTCAGCCCGCCAGGGACAGGCTTCCTGCGCAGCAGCACGCGATCGAAAGCGCCACGCAACCGCCAGGAGAGCGGCCTGGAAACCGGTTTTCCTGGCGCGGACGAGGTTTGCGTCGCCTTCAACGCTGCGGAGAGATCGAGCACCGGCCCGGCCAGCGCCACCATCCATGGGGCGCCGGGCCGCGCGGGCGGGGTGATCTTGCCGCTCGTCCGGCTCCGCCCGACATCGAGAACGCCCAGATCGAGCGACGCCCCATCCCCCCGTGCCGCGAGAGCGAATCCCGGTGCGCTCGCGGCAATGCGCCCGATCTCCTCCGGCCCGTTCCTCGGCAGGACGAGATCGAGAACGGCCGTTCCCGGCGCGCCCGCCTGCTTCGCCCAGCCGAGCGCCGGAAGGGTCAGAACCGCCCCCGCCAGATCGGTACGCAGAGCAAGGTGGGTGCCGCCCGGCGCGCTGCCGAGCCTTACGGTCAGCGGGGCGGAACCCGCGCTCCAGAACCCGGTGCTCAGCCCGGCCTGGGCGAGCAGCCGCCGGTTCAGAATCGTGCGCAGCCGGAGGGCGAAATCCTGCGCCTTCCTGTCAAACCCTACCTCCCCTGAGAAGCGGGATGGCTCATCCGCCAGCATCGCGCTGCCCGCGAGGTGGAGGTGATGGATATTGGCATCAAGCCGCACCACGCCATCGCGGAGGGCAAGCGAGCCAAGTGGAAGCGGCAGGGAGAAATCCGCCAGATGCCCGGAAAGGGCGAGGGCGACGTCCTTCACCTTGACATGCTTCTTCAGCGGCACGTCCACATCGATATGGGCGGCGGCCCTGCCTTCCGCCTTGGAAAGCAGCCGGAGAGTCTGCCCCGAGCGCAGGGAGAATGCGTGCAGGCGCGGCGCCCTCAGCAGCGCCACCGCGTCCCGCACCGTTCCCACCGCGTTCAGCCGCACATGCGCGACCTGATCCTTGTGCGACAACCCGCCGATCAGCACATGGCCGTCGTGGATGGCAAAGCCGCCGGCGAAGCCGCCGGTTTCGGTCACCCGCAGCAGGTCCTTCGAGACGAAGCGCAGCCTGCCGGCAAGCCCGGTCATCTCCGGCATTCCCTTGAGCCAGCGCAGGCGGACGCCATCCGCCGCGAAGCCGCCGGTGAGGCTGAGCAGCCTTGCCCGCCCGCTCATCGCGTTCCAGGAGAAGCCGAAATCGAAGCGCGCATCGTGGGCGACGCCGCCGCTTACGTTCTTCGTCACATATTTGCGGGCATGACGGGCCAGCCCCTCCGGCCAGTAGGCGGGGAGGGCGGCTGCGTTCACCCTGTCCACCGTCGCGTCAAGATTACCGCGCCAGCGAATATGGCCGGTCGCCCGCCCCGAAAGCAGGATGCGCGGCGACGCTTCCTCCGGCTTGGCGCCGGAAGCCGGGCCGAGCCCGATCCAGCCCTGGGTGATGGCGATTTTCCCCGCCTCCGCATCGAGCGAGACATCACCCCCCGCGACTGGCACGCTGCCCTGCGCGATATGCAGCAGCCCGCCGCCGATGCCGATTTCCAGCGCCGTCACCGGCGAGGCACCCTGATCCAGCCTGGTGCTGGCAGTCAGGGTCAGCGGCAGGTCGAGCATCCGCAGCCCCGGCAGGATGCGCGCGGGGTTGGCCGGTCCCAGCCGGGCGCGCAGCATGCCGTGATGCTGCGTCGCCTTAAAGCCGATGCTCAGCGGCGCCGTCCCGCCGGCGCTCCGAAACAGTGCCTCCGCCCGTCCGGTGATCGCGCCGTCCGATGCCCGCCGCAGCGTCACCGCGCTGCCGGGCGCCGCGAGATGGATGCCGGAGACGGAATCGTCGAACAGGATATCCGCCCTGGTGATGCGGACCAGTTGCAGCCGCGCGAGATCGAGCCGCCCCTGCCGCGTCGAGGCCTCCTGCAGCGAGTCGGCCAGCCGTTCCGCCGCCTCCGGCAATTGGCCCATCGTCCCGCCGATATGGTGCGGGCGGATCGCGATCGTCGAATGGCGGGCGAGGATCCGGATCGGCGCGATGCTGCCCTGAAGCAGCCGGAGCGGCGAAAGCGTCACCCGCAGATGCGAAACCGTCCCCACCACCATCCCCTCCGGCGTGCGGAGCGAGA
>DASTAF010000314.1:0-4909 GCA_035713005.1 Acetobacteraceae bacterium | reverse complement strand
GGTGCTGAAAATGGAATAAGTTTAGCCGGGCTTTATCACCGGAGTATTAAAGACTCGGGCGGTGCCGTATTTTGAAAAGGCTTTTTTTCCAATTGGCGGTAATCCTTCTGTTAGATTACGCCCATATTTATGCGTTACTAGCGTGTAACGCGCAATTCTCTCGTTTAGCGTGTAGAACCCGTTTCTCTACTTATAAGAGTTTTGTTGTTTATTTAATCAACTGAAAGTTGTATAAATGCCTTGAACGTTGCCGCTTTCCTAGCTTCTACTTGGTTTCAACCAAAAGAATGCACATGCGAAAAAGCCGGCGGGAGTTATCTCCCACCGGCTTGGTAGCTGCCTGAAGCTTAACTTAAGCGGAGGTTGGTGGCCTATCCCGCCATTCGGTCAGCGACCATGCGGGCGAAACGGGCTGGATCACCCGGCGCCTCGCCATCCTGAATGCGCGCCAGATCCACGAGCAATGCCGCCCAATCCCCCATGTCTTCGCCCGCTTCCGCTCGCGATTGCAGCATTCCGATCAGACGGTGCGCCGGGTTGATGTCAAGCGCCGGCTTCGAGGTGAAAACAGGCCGTCCGGAGCGGCGCATCAGCCGCTGCATGGCGAGGTCAGGGCCATTTTCCCCCGCCGCCAGAGCCGCCGGGCTGTCCGTCAGGCGCGAGGAGGCGCGCACATCGGATACCTCATCCCCGAGTGCTACCTTCAGCGCCTTGATCAGCGCATTCAGCCCTTCGCTTGTTTCCGCCGGCGCGAAGATATCCATTGCCTTGCCCGCATGAACGAGCTTCCTGTCCTTGTAGGAGCCCAGCCGCTCCGGCCAGAAAAAGTCGATCGAATCGACCAGCAGAAGCACCTCGAAGCCCTTGGCGCGCAGGCCCTCAAGCTGGGGCGAGGCGCGCAGACGCTCCACATCCTCGCCGGTAAGATAGTAGATCGCCTTCTGCTCCGGCTTCATCCGCTCGACATAGGCATCAAGCGAAACCAGTTCCTCGCCCTCGGTCGAGTGGAACCGGGCCAGCGCCGCGATCTCCGCGCGATGATCGGAGTCCTCATAAATGCCCTCCTTCAGGATCGGGCCGAAGGATTCGATGAAGCTCCGGTAGGACTTGGCGTCGCCCGCACGGGATTTCAGCTCCGTCAGCACGCGGTTGACCAGCGCCTTGCGGATGCGCGCCAGGACCGGCGTCGATTGCAGCATCTCGCGGGAGACGTTCAGCGGCAGGTCCTCGGTATCCACCACGCCCTCGACGAAGCGCAGCCAGGAGGGCAGCAGCTTCGCGTCATCGGTGATGAACATCCGCCGCACATGCAGCCGCACGTGGCTCTCGCGGCTATCCTCGCTGAAGCCGAACGGCGCCTGGCTGGGGATGAACAGCAGCGCCGTGAACTCCAGCGCGCCTTCCGCCCGCCAGTGGATCGTCGCCCAGGGCTCGTCGAACATATGGCCGAGATGACGGTAGAAGCTGGTATAATCGGCCTCGCTGATTTCCGCCTTCGGCTTGCGCCACAGTGCCGTGCCTTCGTTCGCGGGCAGGAACTTGCCGTCGCGCTCCAGCCTGATCGGCACGCTGATGTGATCCGCCCATTTGTGCAGCACCGTATCGAGGCGTACCGGTTCCAGATATTCCGATGCATCCTCCTTCAGGTGCAGGATGACATCCGTGCCGGGGGTTTCACGCTTCGCCGGCCCGATGCGATAGCCGCCTCGGCCATCGGACACCCAACGCCAGGCCGCATCGGTCCCGGCGCGGCGGGAGATCACCTCCACCTCATCCGCCACCATGAAAGCCGAGTAGAAGCCCACCCCGAACTGGCCGATCAGGCTGGGCCGGTCCTCCTCCCTGGCGTTCGAGAGAGTCTCGGCGAAGGCACGGGTGCCGGAGCGGGCGATGGTGCCGAGATGGCTCGCCAGATCCTCCTCCGTCATGCCGATGCCGTCATCGGAAATGGTGATGGTGCGGGCGCCGCGGTTGGCGCTGATGCGGATGCCCGCATCCTCCGGCAGCGCCAGGCTCTCATCGGAGAGAGCGAGGAATCGCCGCCGGTCGATCGCATCCGCCGCGTTGGCCACCAGCTCGCGGAGGAAAATCTCCCGTTCGGAATAGAGCGAGTGGACGACCAGATCGAGCAGGCGTCCGACTTCGGCGTCGAATGGGCGGGATGTTTCGGAAATTGCTGTCTCACTCATGGCAAGTATACCTGTCTTGATTAGGTTGGTCCGTTCCGCGCGCGAGATGGGAACACAATATATGCTCTACAATGCCGCTTGCATTGCAAGCCTATCCGCAAGAAGCTGTGCCCATGTCTGGATTCCCTCCGCGCGTCAAAGCGGTGCTCGGCCCGACCAATACCGGCAAGACTCATCTCGCCATGGATCGTCTGCTGGCGCATTCATCGGGCATCATCGGTTTCCCGCTCCGCCTGCTCGCCCGCGAGAATTACGACCGGATGGTCGCCCGCAAGGGCGCCCGCCATGTCGCGCTCATCACCGGCGAGGAAAAAATCCTGCCGCCCGAGGCGCGGTATTTCGCCTGCACGGTGGAGGCGATGCCGCTGGACCGGCGCGTGGAGTTCGTCGCGGTGGATGAGATCCAGCTTTGCGCCGATCCGGACCGCGGGCATGTGTTCACCGACCGGCTGCTGCATGCGCGCGGCATGGTGGAGACGATGTTCCTTGGCGCCGAGACCATCCGCAAGCTGCTGAAGCGGCTGGTGCCGGAGGCCGAGATCGAGACCCGCCCCCGGCTGTCCCAGCTTACCTATACTGGCCCCGCAAAGCTCTCCCGCCTGCCGCCGCGCTCGGCCGTCGTCGCCTTCTCCGCCGCCGAGGTCTATGCCATCGCCGAACTCATCCGCTCGCGCCGGGGCGGCTGCGCGGTGGTGATGGGGCGCCTCAGCCCGCGCACCCGCAACGCGCAGGTGGCGCTCTACCAAGACAAGGAGGTGGACTTCCTGGTCGCCACCGACGCGATCGGCATGGGCCTGAACATGGATGTCGATCATGTCGCCTTTGCCGGGCTGTCGAAATTCGATGGCCACCGGCCGCGGCCCCTGATGGCCTCTGAAATCGCCCAGATCGCCGGCCGGGCCGGGCGCGGCATGCGCGACGGCACCTTCGGCGTGACCGCCAACTGCCCGCTTCTGGACGAGGAACTGGTCAACGCGGTGGAAAGCCATGCCTTCCAGCCGCTCGAGCATCTGTTCTGGCGCAATGCCGAGCTTGATTTCGGCTCCATCCACAGCCTGCTCGCCAGCCTCACCGCGCCGCCGGACCGTCCGGGCCTCGTGCGCGGCAATGAGGCTTCCGACCTCGCCATCCTGGAGGCGCTGTCCGGCGACCTCGCGATCCGGGAGGCGGCGGGCCGCCCACGCGACGTCCGGCTGCTCTGGGATGCATGCCAGATTCCGGATTTCCGCAAGCTGGCCACCGACAGCCACACGAAACTCTGCGCCAAGGTGTTCCATCATCTGCATGAGGATGGCAGGCTGCCGGAGGACTGGGTGGCTTCCCAGATCGCCGGGCTCGGCCGCACCGATGGGGATATCGACACGCTGATGCAGCGTCTCGCCGATGTGCGCATATGGGCCTATATTGCCGCGCGCTCCGACTGGGTGGCGGGTGCCGTCGCCTGGCAGGCGCGGGCGCGCGAGGCCGAGGATCAACTTTCCGACGTGCTGCACGAGAAGCTGATGGCCCGCTTCGTGGACCGGCGGGCGGCCAAGCTCACCCGTAGGCTGGAAAGCGGCGAGGATCACGCCTTGTTTTCGGCGGTCAGCGCCCGTGGCGAGGTTCTGGTGGAGGGGCACGAGGTCGGACGTGTCGAGGGCTTCGGCTTCAAACCGGACGAATCAGCGAGCGGGGCCGACAAGCGTCTGGTGCTGCGCGCGGCGCGGCGGGCGCTTGCGGCGGAGATGCCGCGCCGGGTGGCCGCGCTGGATACAGCGGAAGATGCCGTCTTCGCCATCGAGGGCCAGAACATCCTCTGGAACAATGTCGCCATCGCCCGGCTGAAGCGGGGAGCATCGCTGCTGGCGCCCACTGCCGAGGTGCTGCCGAGCGAATTTCTCGACGGCGCCCGCCGGGAAACAGTGAGGGCGCGGCTGCAGGCTTTCGTTACGGCGCGGATCGGTACCGGGCTGGCGCCCCTGTTCGCGGCACTCTCGGCGGATGCGCCGCCGAACCTGCGCGGCCTGCTGCACCGGCTGGCTGAATCCGGTGGCGTGCTGCCGAACGGGGCGGCGGATGCCGCGATCCTGCCGGAGGAGCGCGCCGGCTTGAAGCGGCTGCAGATCAGAGTTGGTCGTTTCGCGCTCTACATGCCGGCGCTGCTGAAGCCCCGCGCCGCCGCCCTGCGTGCCCTGCTCTGGTCGGTCTGGCACCGGATGACGGTGCCGGAGCTTCCCGCCCCGGGGTTGGTCTCGATTCCCGCTCCGCACTGGCCGCCGGATTTCGCGATTTATCTCGGCTGGGTGCCGGCAGGGCCGAAAGCGATCCGGCTGGATATCGCCGAGCGCATCGCGGCGGAATGCTTCCATGCCGCGCGCCGCCATCCGGTCATGGTGCCGCCCGATCTCGCATCCAGGCTTTCCATCGGCCAGGCGGAACTGCCCGCCGTGCTGCGTGCCTTCGGCCTGCGGCTGAGTCCTGCCGAGATTCTGCCCGACCGGAAGTTCGGCCCTCCCGCGCCGGCTTTGCTCGGCATCACCCGGCGCGGCCCTCGCCCCCGGGCGGAAGCGCCGGCAAGAGCGGTCAATCCCGATCATCCCTTCGCCGCCCTCGCCCCGTTCCGGAGGATCGCATCCTGATGGCTCCGGAGGAGGAGGGGCCGGACTGGCAGCGGCTCGACAAGTTCCTCTTCCATACCCGCTTCGTGAAGACCCGCGCGGCGGCGAGCCGCCTGATCTCGG